>JAUCFZ010000026.1 GCA_030377915.1 Clostridiaceae bacterium HSG29 | reverse complement strand
CCTTTGTCTACGCTTAAACCTTATGTCACCACTTCGGCTCCAAGACTAAGTACCAGCTGTTGGTTAGACTTTACTGGATTAGGTATTTCACCTAATTATATATTACACGCCGAACTGGCGCACCCTCAACAATATTATACTCTTAAAAAAACAATTGCACAACAAGTTTTTAAGGTTATAACCCTAAAAACTTATCATAACAAACTGTTTTATAAGGATATACAAAGTGAACCTCATTTGCAAAAAAATGTTTTTATTATAAATATCAAAAACAAGAAATTGCGACTTCGTCGCATTCCATTCTACTTTAAGAGGTTTTTCAACTTTAAAGTACAATGGCAACTTAAACTACTCTCAGTCTAATAGGATATTCTTGGTATCCCTTATCCCTCACTTTTTTTACTAGCATGGGAATATTCTTATATTTATCATATTTCATTAGAATATTTAAACTTCCGTTTATATCTGAGTTTATTATACCGTAACTTGTTTTAAATAATCCTCTTTTTATTCTTCTTTTTTTATTTGCATTTATTTTTTCTGCTTTTTCTAAATCTATTGATGATACGATTGATGTATATGCTTCATTTATTTCTACTACTTTTATTCCTTTTAGTCTTCCTTTATATTTTATTTGTTCTTTTAGACGTGTATGTGGTATTTGGACAAAATATTTTATCTTATTGCCTGTTTTTATTGTTCTAAAATCTCCTATTACTATTTCTTTTACATCATTTTCTTCTGCTAGTTTTATTATTTTATGACTTGCTTGATGTATATAGTTGTTAATGTAGTTTTTCTTATCTTCATATTTTTTCTTTATCTTTTTTGTTCCTTTAAAATATTTACTTTCTGTTGTTTTCATTTCTTTGCTGTATGCTTCTTTAAGCCATTTGTTATATGTTGCTATCTTACTTTTTAATACGTTCCCGTCTATTAAATACTTATCTTCTTTATTCATAAATGTTATTGCTGCTAAATTTGATACTCCAAGATCAATACTCATTTTATCTCCTGTTTCTTTATATGGTGTTTCTTCTACTTCATAGATTATTAGTGTTTTAAATTCTTTTGTTTTTTGATTGTATTGAAATTTTATCATTTTTATATTTTTCCCTTTTAGCAAATCTAATACTTTTTCTGGAAGTATTATTTCAAGTGATTTTATCTGCTTTTCTTTTTTCATTGCTTTTCCTATGGAAAGTAATAATTTTCCATCTTTTATTCTTATTGCTGTTTTTGCAAATATTGCATCTATTGGATTATTTTCATTTTTATATCTTGGAAAGCTCGGTTTATTCCATTTTTTAGGTTCTTTTACATATTTTTCTTTTAATGCGTTATAAGATTTATAGTCTTTTGAAAATTGCTTTAATGCGTTTTCATAAGTATGAGCCTGCAAGTATTTAAATCTTATATGATTTTTATAGTTATTATACATATCGTAAAATGACATAAAGTTACCATTTCTAAAATCGTAGTTGACCATATTGTAAAACTTTCCTGAATATAATTGGATTTCTCTTAAAATATCATACGTTTTCTTATCTAAAGAGAATTTAAGCTTCATTGTTAGTTTCATGTTTTTACACCTCCTTTCTTGGTTTTATTTATACCCAGAAAGAATGTTCGAAAACATTTTTTTCGAAAATATGTTCTGTTTTTAAAATAATTAATCTTTATTTATTTTTTCGAAAACATCTTTTGAACTAGTCGCATTTTCTACTCTTATTTTGTTTTTATCGGTATATCATTTTTTTAATTTGAATGCACTTTCCTAAGTAATAAAAAAAATTTTGAGAAATAATATCCCAAAATTTAATTCTTTATTTAGTATTTAACTATAATGCTAATTTAAGCTTCACAACTGTTTCAACATGCGGTGTGTGAGGGAACATATCAATACATCTTACTTTTGTTACTTTATATCCCATTTCATTTGCTAATTTTAAATTATCCATCAGCCCTTGTGGATTACATGAAACATACACTATTTCATTAACATTAAAATCTAATATTTTTTTAAAAGCTTTATTTGGAATTCCATATCTTGGTGGATCAACAATTATAGTATCAGGTTTAAATTCTAGCTTATCCACTTCTTTAAAAAGATCTCCTTGAATAAAATGGCAATTTGTAATATTATTTAATTTCGCATTTTCATTAGCCATTTCAACTGCATCATTAATTAATTCAACTCCAAAAACTTCTTTTGAATTTTCAGAAATTATTTGACCAATTGTACCAGTACCTGAAAATAATTCCATTATTTTTTTATCTTTAGCATCACCTAAATATTCTTTAACAACAGAATATAAAACTTCTGCACCTAGTGGATTAGTCTGAAAAAACGAATAAAAAGAAACTTTAAATTTTAATCCTAGAATCTCTTCATAGTAATAATCACGACCAAATAAAATGTCATATTCACCTGCCACAACATCTCCCCAACCATCATTTTTTATTCTTAGAATACCTACTATTTTACCATCTAATTCTAAATTTAACATATCTTTAACTAATTCATCATAATTTACATCTTCTTGAGTAGTAGTAACAATCCCAACTAAAATTTCACCAGTATTAAAACCTTTTCTAACACTTAAATGTCTAAAATATCCAATATGTCTTTTTATATGATATTTAGCTTTTCCTGAGTTTCTAGCAAAATCTAATACTAATTTATGAATTTTATTTGAATCCTCTGAAGCAATTGTACAATTTATAGTATTTACTACATCATAAAAATGTCCTTTTTTATGCATTCCAAGATTAAGCTCTCCACCAAATGATTCATCCCCAAATGAATATTCCATTTTATTTCTATAATAATATTCAATAGGTGATTTTTCAATAGGTTCAAATTCTTCATAAGAAATTTCATTTCTTTTAAATAAATCTTTTACCATATTATTTTTAAGTTCTAATTGTTTTTCAATAGGAACTGTTTGTCTAGAACATCCTCCACATTCATTATAATGTTCACACTTTGCTTCTATTTCATAATCAGCTCTTTTTACAACTTTATTTACTTTTCCTTTTGCTGTTTTACTTTTAACTTTAGATAAACTCGCTTCAACAACTTGTCCAAGTAATGCATTTTTTATTTTTACTTCTCTACCTTCTAAATATCCAACACCAAGATTTGAATATCTCATATCTTCAATTAAAATTTCTACTTTCTCATTTTTCTTCATTTAAACTCCTAAATAATCTCATCATAAGACCGTATATATTTTGTAGCTGTCTTAATAATATCTTCTTCAGAATCACTTGCAATCTCATCATATATTGCAAAGCAATCCATATTTGCGCTTATTGCTGCTTGAACTCCTGCATAGGTATCTTCAAACACTAAACATTTTTCAGGTTTCACATTTAAAATCTCTGCAACTTTTAAAAACACATCAGGATTTGGTTTGCCTTTATCAACATCACATGAAGTTATTAAAGTATCAAAATAATCGTTTACTCCACGATGCTTAATTACTAACTCAGCTAATAATCTTGAATTACTAGTACCTATTCCAATTAATTTGCCTTGATTTTTAAAAATATCTAGCAATTTTTTTACATCTTCTTTTAAATTAATTCTATTTTTATAGTAATCATATGCTAAATCATTCCACTCTTTTTTTATTTCATCAAGAGATTCATCTAATTTAAATCTTTCTTTAAAATACATTGCTGTTTCAGTAAAAGACATTCCTTCAATTGCCTTTTGTAAATCATCAGGTAACTTCATACCCCTTTTTTCTAAAAAATCTACATCGATTGCTTTCCATATCCACATTGAATCAATCAATGTTCCATCTAAATCAAATATTATTGCATCATATTTTTCAAACATCACATCACTCCTCTAACTTAAGATATAATATCACATATTAATTTTTTTTCAAATAAAAAAGACCATTATTATGGTCTTCTAATCTAAACTTCTTAAAGCTTTATCTCTTTCTTTAGCTCTTTTTAATAATCCCTTTTTATTAACAATATGTCTTTCATTAAATCCAAATCCGATTTTTCCTATCTCATCATACGCTTCCATCGAAATATCAACTCTTTCTGCAGTGATATTTGTAACTTCAACTTTTACAGTAACAGTTTCACCAACTTCAGTAGGTTTCTCATGAGTTACACTAGCAACTCTTCCAACAGATATCATTCCCTCTACAAGAGTATCATCAACTAATTTAGCTGCAGCTTCAATCATCAAAGCTACTAAACTAGGTGTTGCAAAAAGTGTTTTTAATTTACCGCTTCCAAAATTTAATGCTGCTGATTTTTCAGTTACCTTTTTTTGAATTGTTAACGAATCTCCAATTTTTAATTCTGACATAATATCACCTCTCTTAGTTTATATATACCAAGAAAGTTAAATTTTAATCAATATTTTCTATTAATATATTCATCAATCAAAGAATTTTTTATTCCTTCTATGAAACATCCATTTTTCTTTAACCTATTAAGAATTAATCTATCTTTAGTATGAAAAATAACTTTCTCATAATCTTTAAGAACTATTTCAAATAATTCTCCTTCTAAAGCCTTTGAATTCATTTTCACAAAAAAAGCTTCAACATTTTTATATTCAACTATCTCTAAAACTTTTTTAATTATATTGTTTTTATAATCATAATTTTCAAAACCTTCTTCTTTTAATTCATAAGCTTTCTTAGGATTTCTAAGTTCAATATCAAAAGCTTTTGATAATAAATATTTCGCATTCGAATTAAAATACTGATAAGCCATTACTCCATTAGATACACTTTTTATACCAGCATATGGATTAATTTTAAATTCTGAAACATATTCGTAATTTTTTTTAATAAAATCTGATTTACTTATTTCTTTATTTTCCAATTGTTCAATCAATTCATTTCTGTACTGAATAAACTCATTTAATTTAATATTTTGCATATTTCCCCTAACTAAATTTCAATAATTTAAAATCCAAATAATCACATGATGTTAAATAATAATTCACACCATAAAATTCACCTTTAATTCCTGCTTCGAATGAAATTTCAGTATGCAAATGTCCATAAAAAACATTTTTTATTTCTTCTTTAAAAAATAAATCTGTGAACTTTGATTCCTCATGTTTATCATTGGTAGGTGGGTAATGCATTATTACAATGATTTCTTTCATTCCAGCTACTTTTGCAGCTTTTATTGACATTTCCATCCTATTTACTTCTCTATTATATATTTTCATATCATGCTCTGTAAACTCAGAATCTTTAGGACATACCCATCCACGAGATCCACAAATTGCAATTCCATTATATTCATAATAATTATTATTAATAAATTTAATAGATTTATATAAATTATTCATTTTACTTAACGTAGTCCACCAATAATCATGATTCCCTTTTACTATTATTTTTTTTCCTGGAAGATTATCAATCCATTTAAAATCTTCATCAGCTTCTTTCAAACTCATAGCCCAGGAAATATCACCTGTAAGTAAAACCAAATCTTCTTCATTTACTTTAGAAATCCAATCTGTTTTAATTTTTTCATAATGTTTTTCCCAATTAGAACCAAAAATGTTCATTGGCTTATCAGTTGAAAAACTCAAATGTAAATCTCCAATTACAAAAATTGACATTCACTATTCTCCTTCTTTATCCATAGTGTATAGAGGAATTTCTCCTTTTATTTTCACTAAAAACTCTTTTAATTTTTCTTCATCTTCACTTTCCCAAGCTTCATCAAATTCATCATAATATTTTCTCACTTTTTCTGGTGTACAATATTTATCTAACCTTTTTAAATTTTTAGTAATATCTGAAACAATATTTGATTTAAGTTCAAAAATCTGTTGCGCATTAATAATTTCATTTCTAATACCACATACTTCATCGTCAAGAAGTGTAACAGCTTTTGCTGCATTAACTAATTTTTCTTTAACTTCTGGCGGAATATCCTCTTTATATTTATAATTTAAAGAATGTTCTATAGTAGCCCAAAAATTCATTGCCAAAGTTCTAATCTGAAGTTCAGCTAATATATTCTCTTCACCAAATGCAGTTTGAACTGAATACTTAATAATAATATGATAACTTTTATAGCCGCTTTGTTTAGGATTAGAAATATAATCTTTCTCATATAAAATTTCTAGATCTTTTCCACTTCTTTCATGTATTAAATCAACTACATTATAAATATCATCTTTAAATTGACACATTATTCGAATTCCAGCAATATCTTCCATAACTTCCTGAATATCATCGATATCAATATTTCGTCTTTCACATTTTTCAATAATACTTGATATTTTTTTTACTCTTCCAGTAACAAATTCGATTGGAGAGTATTTACTCATCGCCCTATATTCTTTTCTGATTGCCTTAAATTTTACTTTTAATTCATCAACAGCTTGTTGATACGGTAATAAAAACTCTTTCCATTCCCTAACTCTTTTTTTCATAATTCACCACCATTAAAATATTATATTTATTAAATCCTCCGGTAATTCATCAAATAAATAATCTGGTTTAATTCCCTTAAGTATTTCTACTGAATATCCCCCAGTTGCTAATGCTATAGTTTTAATATTGTTTTCCTTACCAGCAATTATATCATCTGGAGTATCACCAATCATATATATATTTTCATTTATAAAATCTATGCCATATGCAAATTTTGCAATATTTATAGCATTCCTTACAAGACAAGTTCTATTATCAAAATTATTTCCATAACTACCAATCTTAAAATAATCAAACATTCCAGCCTTTTTCAGCTTCAAAATGCTTCCAATTTCTGAATTTCCTGAAGCAATCACATTATAGATTCTATTATCTTTTTGCAAATTATGCAAATTTTTTTTAACATTTGGTAATATTTTAAAATTTTCACTCATTTTTAAATGTTTTTCAAGATTCTTTCCATATTTGTAAATTAAATCATTTAAATTATAATTGGCAACATTATTTTTATTAATAATAGAACTTAAAATATTTAAATCCATTTTCCCTGCCATTTCAATACCTTCAAATGCATTTTCAATGCCAAATTCTTCATAAAAAGTCTTATCTAATGAACTTTTGCCAGCATTTCCACAAGAAAGTAAAGTTCCATCAATATCCCATATTAATAACTTATTCATACTATCACATCCCAAATTTTCTTACTGCTTTTCCATTTAAATAATTACATTTTTCACCTTGATATATATCCTCATTCTCTAAAATTTCTTCAATTCTATTCATAATTTTCCACCAACTAGTATTCCAATTGCAAAATAAAGCTTCATTTTCAGGTGCTCTTCCTAAAAATCTTTGAAATACAATATCTTTTTTTGTATATTGAATAAATTTAATTACTCTTTCAATAAACTCCTCTTTGGAGCAAATTTCAAATTCATTATTTTCATATTGTTTAGCCATAACAGTATTTTTTATAATAAAAAGCGAATGTATTTTTATTTGATCAATATCAAGAGCACTTAAAATTTTAGCTCCTTCAATAAAATCATCAGTACTATCCCACGGTAAATTTGCTATTAAGTGAACAGTAATTATAAATCCATATTTTTTTATTCTTAAAACAGCATCAATTAATTCTGCTACAGTATGTCCTCTATTTATTTTTTTTAAAGTATTATGATTAATAGTCTGTAATCCAAGTTCAATTGATATATTCACATTTTTTTCAATTGAAACTTTTTTCATAACTTCAAGATAATCATTACTTATACAATCTGGTCTAGTAGCAATTGATATTTCAACAATATCTTCAATACATGCCTCATATAGATATTTTTCAAAAGCATCTAATGGCATATATGTATTAGTAAAATTTTGAAAATAAGCAATAAACTTTTTAGCTCCATATTTGTTTCCTATTCTTCTTCTATTTATTAATAATTGATTTTTTACATTTATTGTATCACTAATATTTTCAAACGAAGTTCCTATCTCTGCACAAAAGGTACACCCTCCATAGGAAAGTTCTCCATCTCTATTTGGACATGTAATAGGCAAATTCACAGGAAGTTTATATACTTTTTCTCCATATTTTTCTTTTAAATAAACTGAATATTTATTATATCTTTCTTTCATATTATCACCACTTTATTTAATTATATCAAAAAAAACAAGATTAATCATATGATTAATCCTGTAATTTATTTTCTTTTTATTATTTCCCATTTTATTGGAGTTTTATTTTTCTTTTTTAATCTATTTATCATATTTTGTTGTTTCTCATTTTCTAATGATTCACCCATAACTACTTTAGTAATCTTATTATCTTCTATAAATTTAGCAAGTGTTTCTTCAATTAAATCTGATTTTTTTATGATAAGTTCTGCATTATACTGTTTTGAAACATCGAATAAATATTCTAACGCATCTGATTCTTTCATTTCACTAAAATAACGCCAATCTTTTTTAACAACATGAATTACAAAAAGTTCGTCATTATCATCTTTAATCAATTCAAAACCTTCTCTAATCAAATTTTCACATGATTTCTGTTGTGTAACACAAATCATAATTTTATTTTTCATTTGTCCTCCCTTAAGCGCTTTATTACAACACCATAATATCACACTTTTAAAAAAAAACAATAAAATTTTGGTAACAAAAAAAGATGAGAAAACTCATCTTTTTATTATATTAATATAAGTATTTTTCTAATTCACTAGGAAGTTCTGTTACTGGATGACTAACAGTTAAATAAAATTTTATATTATATCTGTCGCCTATTAAATTGATTTTCTCTACTAATGCAGTAATTGTATCTATATCAATATCAACTATTTTGAAAAGTCCATCAATAAATACAGTATCTATATCAAAATCTCTAGAAATCATACCGCTAATAAAACCTATAAACCCATCAAGAGTATCGATATTATATTCACTAATATCAGTAAATCTAACGTCATGATTCAAAGCAAACTTATTTCTATCATTATTATCTAAAAAGATAATATTACCACTATTACTTTTTACTTCTTCATTTGCAATTTTAATTAAAGTTTTAGATTTCCCACTACCTTTTACACCAGCAATTAATTTAACCATTTTAATCTCCTCCTTTAAAAACATTCCATATAATATAATTCTACAAATAATCAAAAAAACCTTTTTTTTTTAATTATTTTATATAATTATTTCTCAACTGACCACAAGCAGCATTAATATCGCTACCCATTTCTCTTCGGATTGTTGTAACAATCCCTTCATTTTCAAGTGTTTCTTTGAATTTAACAATATTATTTTCACTTGTTGGTAAATAGTTTTTCTCTTCAACAGCATTAATAGGAATTAAATTAACATGACATAACATACCTTTTAAAATCTTTCCTAAAGCTTTTGCTGTTTCTATATTATCATTTACCCCATTTATTAAAGAATATTCAAAAGTTATTCTTCTTTTTGTAATTTTTGTATAATATTCACAAGCTTTCAATATTTCCTTGACAGGATATTTTTCATTTGAAGGTATTAATGCAGTTCTTTTATCATTATCTACTTCATGAAGTGATATTGCTAAAGTAATTTGAAGCTTCTTATCCGCGAGTTCGTATATCTTTGGAACAATACCAACTGTTGAAACTGTAATATTTCTATGTGAAATATTCAAACCATCATCATCATTCACAAGTTCTAAAAATTTCAAAACATTATCATAATTATCAAGCGGTTCACCACTTCCCATTAATACAACATTTCTAATTCTTTCTCCAGCATAATTTTGTAAAGTATATATTTGACCAAGCATTTCGCCTGGTAAAAGATCTCGCACTTTCCCGCCTATTGTTGATGCACAGAATTTACATCCCATTTTACAACCTACTTGAGTAGAAACACAAATTGAATATCCATACTTGTATTTCATAAGTACTGCTTCAATAATATTCCCATCAACCATTTTTAATAAAAATTTCTTAGTATTATCTTTTGATTCTGCAACTCGCTCAATAATAATATTATTAATAATAAAATTATCCTTTAAATCATTTATAAGCTTTTGCGGTATATTTTTCATTTCATGAAAATCATTTGTTCCTTTTGAAATCCAATTATAAATTTGTTTAGCTCTAAATTTACTATGTCCTAGAGCAACTATCTGTTTTTCAATTTCTTCAATATTCATACTTCTAATATCTTTTTTATCCATTTTTGTTTCCTTTACTTTTTAAATAATTTTTTAATTTTTCAGTACTTGCTGTAAGTATTAATTCTTCATCAATTTCTGCTTTTTCTAATACTTTTTCAACCTCTTCAAAATCGCCTAAATACGACTTATAATGCGCATCACTTCCTGTAGTTAAATATACTCCATACTTCTTAGCTAGTTTTGCAATTTCAATACAATTCTTATTACTACCAAATCTAGTAAGATTATCAGAACTATTATTTATTTCAATTGCACAATTATATTTTTTTGCAGCTTTAACAAATTCTTCTATATCTATTTCATAATCTGGATTTCCTGAATGACCAATAATATCCACATTCTGATTTTTCATAGTATTTATTAATGCATTTGTATTTTCTTCTTTTGTCCCAGGATCAATACATGGAATATGCAAACTAGCAATTACTAAATCTAATTTTTCAAGTAAATTATCAGGAAGATCTAATTTCCCATCATAATCCATAATATTTACTTCAACACCCTTTAAAATTTCAATTCCATCAATAACTTTTGGGATAACTCTTTGATTTGCAATATGATACCAATGAGTAGCTCCCGGCATATCAGGTCCATGATCAGTAAGAGCAAACATTTTTAAACCTTTTATTTTTGCTTCATCAACATAATCAGATAAAGTAGAATATGCATGTCCACTCGAAACCGTGTGAACGTGAGTATCTATCAAAATTTTTCTCACTTTAGTACCCCCTTAAATAATTAACTTCATTAATAAGTTTATTATTTTTTTTATATCTTTTTAAATTTTCATAAATCATATCAAAACGTCTTTCATTTTTCATTTCTGAAATCCAACTATTATGAGATGAAATATAAACTCTATCAAATCCCCATAATTCAGATGCTTCACCTAAAGGTTCATTTTCAAAAACATCTAAAGATACTCCTAAAAATTTGCCTGACTTCAATTGATAAATTAATTCATTTTCATCAATTATCTCTCCGCGTGAAACATTAATTAAAATTGAATCCTTTTTCATTAAATCCATAAACTCTTTATTTATATAGTGAAACGTACTTTCAATTTTAGGTAAAGTAGATATTACTATATCATATTCATTTATAATTTTATTGATATTAGTCGATTTATACACATTATTAAAATATTCCTGTTCTCTTCCAGATGTATTAATACCATCTATTAAACATTCAAAACCTTTTAATCTTTTTGCACTTTCTTTTGCAATTGTTCCTGTCCCTAAGAATAATATTTTTTTATTAACTAACTCTAAAACACTAGTATCCATTTTCCATTGTTTCTTCTGTTGATTAACAAAAATTCCTTTCTTATTTTTAAGAATTTCTAAAATAGAAAGAACAACCCATTCTCCCATTGGTTTTGAATAACCACCTTGATTATTAGAAACAACAATATTCTGATTAATTAATTTCTCAATAGGTAATTGGTCAATTCCAATTGATGAAAGCTGAATCCATTTTAAATTTTGAAATTTTGAAATATCTAAAGTTTTAAACGGGTTATAACATATTAAAACTTCAACATTTTCAAATTCATCACTATAAAGCAAATTTTTTTCTTCTTTTAGAATAATATTATATCCTAATTCCACCATTTTTTTTATTTTTTCTTTTCCATAGTCGTATGTTAATAAAGCATCCATGCAATTCCCCACAATCAAAAAGTGTTAATCATAGATTAACACTCTGAAATTTCCTTTTCGTAGATATCAATAGAATCAGATAAAACATTTGCAAGACCTACAAATTCGCAGCCATAATGATATCCTTTTTCTAATTCAATTTTCCTAATAATTTTCAACACACTAAAAAAGCTTTTTTCTTCATCAATAATTATTCTTGAATTAAAATAAAAATCTAAAGGCAAATCATCATTAACTTCAAATGCAATTCCACCTTTTGAAATGTCAACAACTTGAATCACATCACCTATGTTTTCAATCTTTTCTTCACCTTGTTTATAAAGTGATTCTATTGTTAATTTTATATTAATAGGTAATCTATGAGTTTTTCTTCTTTCATCCATATGTTATCTCCCCCTTTTTTTTTATTATATCATAATTATATATTATCTAACAGATTAATTCATTAACAATCTTATAATTTGTTCCGATAATTTTCTTAGTCCTTTTTCAGTTACTTCTTTTTTTAAAGCATCAGATAAATCCATTGGTTTATCAATAATAGAAAATACAGAACTAATACCATTAGTAAAAATTTCATCTGATAATTCTCCGATAGAACCTGCTATTACAACTACTTTTTTATTATATTTTCTTGCTAGCTTTCCAACTCCAATAGGTGCTTTCCCATTAAGAGATTGCAAATCAAATTTTCCTTCACCTGTAATAACTAAATCACATTTTTTTATTTCATCTTCTAATTTTAAAATTTCACTAACTATTTCAAAACCAGATTCTAATTTCCCATTTAAAAATGCAATTAATCCTGCACCTAATCCTCCAGCTGCACCAGCTCCTTCAATATTCAATATATCAATACCTAAATCTTTCTTCAAAATTTTTGAATAATTTAATAAATTCTTATCAAGAATTTCAACCATTACATCATTCGCACCTTTTTGTTTCGCATATATATAAGCTGCACCATTAGCTCCACATAATACATTATTTACATCGCAAGCAACCTTAAAATCACAATCATTTATTCTATTATCTATATTGCTAATATCAATCTCATATAAATCTTCTAATCCTTTACCATTCAATTCAATTTCTTTTAAATCTTTATCTAAAAACTTTGCCCCCAATGCAGCTGCCATACCTACTCCACCATCATTGGTTGAACTTCCACCAATTGCAATTATAAATTTTCTTATGCCTTTTTCAAGAGCATCTAATATTAATTCACCAACTCCAAAAGTTGATGTTTTAAGTGGATTTCTTTCATATTCCTTTAATAATTGCAATCCTGCTACACTTGCCATCTCAATAATTGCAATATTATTAAAAATTCCATAAGATACTTTTATTCTCTTTCCAAGTGGATTAGTTGCATAAGTTTCAATAATTTTTCCATCTAAATTATTAATAAGTATTTGCATAGTTCCTTCACCACCATCAGCTAAAGGAATCTCCTTAACATCAATTTCCTTATTTGCCTTTAGAATTCCTGCTTTAATACTTTTAGAAACATTTATCGAATTAAGAGAATCTTTGAATGAATCAACTGCAATTAATATTCTCATTTTTCACCATGCTTTCTTATAAATATAATGAAAAACCTATCATTTAGATAGGCCAATTGTTATATCAACTTTTTTAAATAAAAAATCATAACCTGAAACATATAATTCATCATCTATAGTTAAAACATAAATTTCATTATTTGAAATTGCCATGCTTTTTACCTGTTCATCAAAAGGAATTTCAATAGGTTCAATTACATCTACATTTATTCCAAACTTATTAAAATATGTTCCCCATGTAAATATTTTACCATCTTCAGTAATTGCTGCTACAATAGTTTCTGAAGAAACAATACTTATAATATTTTTAATTGAATTTATAATAACAGGTTTTTTTACTCTTGCACCAAACATTCCTAATTGATAACGATTATTTTTTCCCCAGCCATATAAATTTCCTTCTTTTTCAACTGCAAATGAAAATTCATCGCCCGCATGGAAAAAATCAATTTCAAAATTAAAAACATTTTGTATTTCACTAACTCTTTCTGCAAATCCATTGCCCAATTGTCCAAATTCATTACAACCAAACGAATATAATTTATTGGCATTATCTTTAATTAAGCAATGATTTTTTCCTAATGAAAACCCTTCTATATCATTAATTTGAGTAAAATTTTGTGGCATATCATAAAATAATGTACGCTTAAAGTTTATCTGTCTGGAATCATTTAATCCCCATAGGAACATTTTTTTATTTTTAGTTAATGCTCCTGAATAATATTTTCCAGTTTCTACTTTAATTACATCTTTTAACCCCCATATTTCAGAAAAATCAACATTATCAATTCTACTATTTTTAGCTAATTGTCCAAATTTATTGCTACCAGCAGATTTAATATTTAATTCCTTCGTCTTAACTAACATATGATCATATTTCATTGATATCGAATCTGCATTTGTAATAACGTTATAATCTTCAAATTTGTTTTTATCTAAAAGTCCAAATTTATTAGCACCAAAAGCCTTATAACTCACTTTACCATTTTTATATACTACTAATAAAATTTCTTTGGATCCTACTATTTCTTTAATTCCTTTTTTTTCTCCAACATATATTACTTTCTCAACTTTTTCAGACCAAATACCCTTTGTATTTTTGATTTTTAAACTAACTTTATATTCACCAGGATTTGAATATATTTTTATATCCCCTTCCCAAGTAACTTCATCAATATCATAATCCTTACCACTAATTTCATTATAAGAATAATTAACTAAAACTCCTGTATCAATATTTTCTGGTGAAACAATAATTTCAGGAATTGGTATATTCTTTCTCGTTTTCACACCATATATTCCTAAAAACAAATTGGGGTTTTCATAATATGAACTTTTATTCATCTTATTAAGAATTTTTTTCACTTCTTCTTCATCACTTATTTTTAGGATTAAAAATTTTCCGCCTTTATCAATTTTAAATGGATATTTAATTTTGCTAATATCAAATCCATCCATATTCTCCAAATTTTCAGGAATAACATCATTTTCTTTTAAATATCTAAAAATATTTTTCTTTATAAATTCAAATTCATTTATAATCTCTTCAGAATCATATGAATCATCGCTAACGTTTAAAGCAATATATCCACCAATAGATATTGCGGCAATAACTACGCCAAATATAACTAACATATCTTCCTCCAATTATTTCAAATAACTATCAACAGTGTTCTTTATTAATAGAGTATTTGTAATTGTTCCAATGCCACCAGGCACTGGAGTAATAGCTTTTACTTTATTAATTAAATTCTCATAATCTACATCTCCATACAATTTACCATCTACCACATTTATACCAACATCGATTATTACAGCATTTTCATTAACCATATCTTCAGTTAAAAAATGTTTTCTACCAATTGCAACAATTACCATATCTGCATTTCTTGTTTTTTCCTTTAGGTTTTTTGTTTTTGAATGACAGACTGTAACAGTTGCTCCTTTATTAGTTAAAATAGATGCAATAGGTTTCCCAACAATATTACTTCTTCCTATCACTACTACATCCATTCCCTCAATTTCAATATCATAATATTCAATAGTTTTTAAAATTGCAAGTGGTGTACATGGTAAAAATCCACCACCAGTATTTTTAACCAATTTACCCATACTTATATCTGTAAGTCCATCTGCATCTTTTAAATAGCTAATAGAATTTATTACTTTAATTTGATCAATTGTTTTAGGAAGTGGCATTTGAATCATAATTCCATTAATAGAATCATCAATATTTAATTCATTTATTTTTTCAATTATTTCTTTTGTAGAAACATCTTCATCTGTTTTAATAATCTTTACTTTAACACCTAATTTTTCACTAGTTTTCATTACTCCTTTAATATAAGAAGCAGATGAACTGTTCTCTCCTACCACTACTATTGCTAATGTTATTTCATTTCCTAAGACTTCTTTTTCCAATTTTTCTCTTATTTCCTTTACAACTAATTTCCCATCGAGAATCATATAATTCTTCCTTTCTATTTATCTAAAAATAAAATATTTACAGTAGTTCCCTCATTCAACTTACTCTCTATTGAAATTGTTCCATCATGCAGTTTCATGATTTCGTTTGATATAGCTAAGCCAAGTCCACTTCCGGGTTGTTTTGAACTACCTTTAAAAAATCTTTTTTTAACATTTCCTAAATTTTCTTCCGATATTCCAACTCCATTATCTATTATAGCAATTTTAACACACTTTTTCCCTTTTTTTACATCAATAATTATTTTTGAATTATAATTTGAAAATTTATATGCATTTTCTAAAATATTTATAATAACTTGCCTTATTCTATTACTATCAATATTCAATATTAAACTATCAAATTCACTATTTAATATTCCATCAATTTTCTTTTTATTAAATTTCCCTTTATATATTGAAATAATATCTTTTAAAAGTAAAATAATATCTGTTTTTTCTTTATACAATATAAGATTACCGGCTTCAAGTTTTGAAAATTCAAGCAATTCTGCAACCATAGATGATAATCTTTCAGTTTCCTTTATAATAATATTAAGCCCTGTTTCAATTTCTTCCTTATCACTAAAATCACCCGTAATTATTGTTTCTCCCCACCCTTTTATTGAAGTCAATGGTGTTCTTATTTCATGAGTTATTGATGAAATAAATTCGTTTTTTGATTTTTCACTTTCTTGAATTTTTCCAGCCATTGAATTTACTGAATCTGCTAAAGTTTTTAGCTCATCTTTAAATTCATTTTTTATCCTAGTATTATATTCACCTTTTGCAAGCTTTTCTGTAGCTTTAATAATTTTATAAATAGGATTAATAATTGTACGCGTAAAAAATAAACTTAATGCAGATAATATTAACATCAACACTCCTAATAAAATTAAAGAATATATAAACAATTTATAAATTGCCTTATCAATTAAAGTTAATGATGTTATATATCTTAAAACACCAACAATTTCATCACTTTTATTTTTTAAAGGCATATAAATAGATAATGTCTTCTCACCCGTTAACTCCATCAAAGCCCTTTTTTCAACTATTTTCGATTCAATTCCTTCTGGTATTTGAACTTTATCATCATGCGAAAATTCATTATTACTCTTAATGATATTGCCATCCAAATCCAAAATTTGAATTTCTGCTATTTCATCATCAGTATAATTATTTACTAAAATTTGTGCTACTTCATCAATAGCATAAAGTTCAGTATCATAATATTTTTTATAAAATTCAACAGTTACTTTAGCTCTATCCATTATAATATCTGAAGCATTGCCATAATAAAATTTATTTAATCCAACCAAAAAAAAGCCTTCTATAATTATACCTACTAAAACAACCACAAGCATATAATTAATAAACCACCTTTTTTTAATTCCACTAATTTTATTCATCCAAAGACCACCTATATCCATAGCCCCAAATTGTTTTAATATAAATAGGTTCAGAAGGATCTTCTTCTATTTTCTTTCTAATACGTCTTATATTTACATCTACAATTTTAAAGCTCCCAAAAAAATTCTCTCCCCATACAGCATCTAAAATTTCTTCTCTTGAAAGTGATTTTCCTTTATTTTTCACCATTAAACTAATTATAGAAAATTCTATTTGAGTCAATTCAATCTCATTATCATTTTTTAACATTGCTCTTGAATCAAAATCAATTGTAAAAGGACCTTCAACATATTTTACATCAGTATCATTCTTCAACATATCTACTCTTCGAAGTAATGCATTAATCCTCATAATTAATTCCTTTGGGCTAAACGGCTTAATAATATAATCATCTGCGCCACTCATAAAACCTTCTTCTTTATCAGATTCAAGTCCTTTTGCAGTCAACATAATAATTCCCATATATTTATTATTCCTTCTGATATTCTTGCATACTTCTAACCCATTTATTCCAGGCAACATAATATCCAAAACTGCAACATCAATATTATTTTTTTCGACTATTTCAAGTGCTTCTTCTCCAGAAGCAGCTTTAAAAACATCATGATTTTCTCTTTTAATATTTATTACAATAAATTCTCTTATTTCATCTTGATCTTCCAAAACTAAAATATTTGCCATAATTATCTCCCCAATTTAAAATTTTCCTTTATAAATTCAAAATTTATAATTGCATCATCTTCATTTATATCCTCATTTATCTTTACTAAATATTCCTTATTAATTTTTGTTTCTAAAATATTATAATCTGCATATTTATATTTATTGTCATAATATTCTTTTTTATCAATAACCAGTAATTCAAAAACATCATACATTTTTTTCTCAGAAATTGAATAATACTGAAAGAAATATTTATTATCAACAACTTTCACTGTAACATTATTTTTCCATTTTTTAGGAAATATTAAAGTGAAATTGTTTTTATAATCACTAAATGTTTCAACATCATATTTTAAACCATCAAGACCATTCCATTCCATCCATACAGTAATAAACGGTGTTTCTGCAAGCGATGCGTTTTCATAACCTTTCGGTACTCTAAGTAATGGTATTTCCAAAATACTATCATTATCGACATCCAGTGATTTGCTCGAATATGGTCTAAAAGTAAGATCTGTATATTCCCATTTATCATTATAGAATACATTTTTTAGTCTTCCATTTCTAAAAATAATTAAATCAGTATATGATGAATGCGCTCCAATACTTACATCAACTAAAAATCCATTTCTATCTGCACTTACATTTCCACAACTAATTGAATAATAATTATTAACATATCCATCCATTTTTACTTGATCAATATAATACATTAATTTACTATTAATATCTAAACCATATAAAGTCGCATTTGCTTTTCCTTTACTTCTATCAAGCTTTATTACAAGTAATTCATCATTAAAATCATTATCAACATCTGCAATGCCATATGTTGTATAAGTCTCATTAAATACTTCATCAAATTTATTATTAACTATTGAATAAACAGATATACCATTATTTATTGCTGTTGCACCTTTCCATCCAATAATTATTTCGCTCAATCCATCACCATCAAGATCTTTAAAGTCCACTCTTTTAACTCCATAACCACTACCTGAAAATGATTTTTCTAAAATCCACTCATTATTATCACTTTGTTTCAAAATAATAATTTTCATTTGATTTGCAATATTATCTTTTAAAATTATAATACTTTCTTCTTTTTCATCTCCAAATAAATTAAAAAGATAGATTACATCCTTATTAATCCCTTCATCTGGAGTAACTAAAGTATAGTCATCTATAATTTTATTTAAACTTAATTGTATTTCCTCATATTTATTTGAAATTTTAGGAGGTTTTAATAATGACTTTGTATCTAAAATTTCCTTTGAACAGCCACTTACTATAAAACCAATTAATATTATAAGTACTAATTTAAATATTTTATTTCCATTCATTAAATCACCCCACATATAGTATATACTATTTTCAGTAATTTTTGATAACAAATTATAAACAAAAAAAAAGACCAAATTTTTGGTCTTTCTATCCCTCTAATAACTTATCAACCATATTAATTAAATTATCAATTTCTGGCTTACTCATTTGTCCATCCGCACCAACTGACTCACCTTTATGATATAAATCATCTGTAATAAGCGAAGAAAAAATCAATATTGGTAATTTTTTAGTAATTCTATTTTCCTTTAACCTTCTAGTAAGTGCATGTCCATCAAGTCTTGGCATTTCAATATCTGTAATTAGTAAATCAATATCATCAGTAAAGTTTTCACCTTTTTTATTAACTAGATTCATCAAAAAATCATATGTGTCTTGTCCATTATCAAAAAAAGTCATATTTTTAAAACCTGCAAGTTCAAGAACTTCTTTCAATACATTTCTTATTAATGGAGAATCATCTGCTAAAACTATTTTATAGTTACTTCTATCTTTCTTCTCAACATTTTCAATTCTACTTACATTAATGCCAGTTTTTGGTGATATATCCATAACTATTTTTTCAAAATCTAAAAGCATTAGAATAGTTCCATTATGATTAATATTTCCAATTACAAGAGAATTGCTAGTAACATCATCAGGTTTTGAAATATCGCTCCATTTAATTCTTGAAATTCCAACTACTTGATCAATAGCAAATGAAACTTTTAATTTATTAAACTCACATACTAAGTTCATACTTTTCTCAATATTAGGCATTAATTGTTTATTAATAACATATCTCATATCAATAACGGTAATAATTTCACCTCTTATTAAACTAACACCAGCTATATCCTTAGCTGCATTTGGTACTTTCGATATATTATCTATTGCTAAAATTTCTTTTACCTTTACAACATTAATCGCATAATTTTCACCATCAACTTTAAAATGTAAAACTTCAACTTCTCCAGTTCCACTTTCCAATAATATTTCAGATTTTTCAGCCATTTTTCCCCTCCAGTTAATCATATACTTTCATTATACCCAAAACCGTAGTATAAAATCCACATTTTTTAAAAAAAAATAGAAATTCTCATTCCTATTTTTCTAATATTTATATTAAATTCATTTCTTTTCCTACTTTTTCAAATACATCAACAGCTTTTGCTAAATTCTCTTGTGAGTGTGCAGCTGAAATCATACATCTTACTCTTCCAGTTCCTTTTGCAACAGTTGGAAATATTATTGGAGAAACGAATACACCATTTTCAAATAATTTTTGTGAAAATTCCAAGCTTTTTGCCTCATCTCCAATAATTACAGGTGTAATTGGTGTTTCACTTTTACCAGTATTAAATCCTAGTTTTCCAAGTTTTTCTTTAAAAAATCTAGCATTATCCCACAATCTATCTGTATACTCAGACGATTCTATAAGTAATTCAACTGATTTAGTTGCTGCTGCAATAGCTGCTGGTGGTAATGAAGTACTA
>JAUCFZ010000231.1 GCA_030377915.1 Clostridiaceae bacterium HSG29 | reverse complement strand
AACACAGTTGATAAAGTTTCATTTAAAAAAGCAAATAAATAAAAAATGAGCTAATCATCATGCATGAGAACACGAATGATTAAACTCACTTAATAAATAATTAATTCATGATAATTTTGAATTTACGCAGATTGTGTTACAGTTTCATTTTCTCCTATGATCTTTTTTACATTTAAAATCATAATAATATCATTTTCAGACCGTATTATTCCATTGATGTAATTTTCATTTTTAAAAGATAATATTGAACTATCGTCAATTTGATCAACACTAAAAGTTTTTACATCTTTTGCAATATCAATTAATAGTCCCATCTGAATATTTTCAATATCAACTACAAGGATTTTATTTTTTTCTTTATTTTTGTTTTCAATACTCATTCTTTTTTTCAAATCAATTATTGATATTATACTATCTCTTAATTTTAATATCCCTTTAACATATTCATTAGAATTTGGAACCTTTGTTATCTCGGTAATTTCAGTTATTTCTCTTACATGATTAATATCAATGGCATAATTTTGTTTTTCCAATTCAAATACTACATATTGGTTGTTCAATTTATGCCTCCTTATAATTTGAATTCACTAACATTTAAGTTCAACTCTTCAGATAATTTAGCTTGTGTTGTTGCTACTTTAGCCACTTCATCAACAGCTTTTGCTACTTCATCTGTTTGTGTTGATATATTCATACTATTCGCTGTTACTTCTTCAACTGCACTAGAAACCGATTCAAGTGCTTCTGTAATTTCTGAAATTGACTTATTAACCTCACTTGACTGTTCATTTACTTTATTCATCATACTTGAGAACAATTCTGAATCTATTAAATATTGCTTACCTGTTTCTACTAATACTTCATAATCTGGTATTATTTTAGCATCTATAAATTCTAATAAATTTTCTGAGTTATCAGCAACATCATCAAACGCATTATTTACATCTGCTACCATTTTATTAATTTGAACTACCGTATTAGTTGATTCTTCTGCTAATTTTCTTACTTCATCTGCAACTACTGCAAACCCTTTTCCATGCTCTCCTGCTCTTGCAGCTTCTATTGCAGCATTTAGTGCAAGTAAATTTGTTTGTTCAGCTATAGTTTGAATTGTATCTGCCATTACTTTTATTTCTTTTATAACCTCTGCTTTTTTTAATGCCTCTTTTATTCCTTTTTCACGTATCATATATATTTTATCTGCTTCTTCTTTTGATTTTTCTGCATTTGTTTTCATATCATTTGCTCTTGAATAAACTTCTGTAGCTTCTTCTTTTCCTTTATCAGCATCTCTCATTAAAATATTTGCATAATCTAAAATTTGTAATCCTGTTGCATTTATCTCTTCTATTGCAGCTGCTGTTTCTTCCATTCCTGCAGCAATTTCTTGAGTTGCTGTATTTACTGTTGTTACTTGTGCATCTATCTCTTCTACCGTTGCACTTAATTCTTGACTTGATGCACTTACATCCATACTTCCGTTACTAATAGATATAAATAATTCTTTTAATTTTTCTGTCATTTTAATATATGATTTTCCTATAGCTGCTATTTCATCTTTTCCTTTAACTTGATAATCTCTACTAAAATCACCATTTCCTGCAAATTCCATTTCAGTTTTTAATTTGTTTAAAGGTTTAACTACAACTTTATTAGTAAATAAATATGAAGCTACACTTGCAATAATTATACTTAAAAATAAAATTATTAATATAATATTTCTAACTTCAAATGTTCTACTCATATAATCATCATAATCAGCTGCTACTGCAAATCCCCAATCCCCAACTCTTTCATATCTAACATATTTCTTTTCTCCTCGTATAATAGTTTTATAGAGATATTATTAGCTAATTAAAAGCCAAGTACTCTTTTGCAAAACATGAAAAAAATATACTTATAACTAATAAATCTCTGTTTCCTAATTTGTTTAACAAAAGATATCCTAATGATATAATTATCTTATAGATAATTAACA
>JAUCFZ010000230.1 GCA_030377915.1 Clostridiaceae bacterium HSG29 | reverse complement strand
AATTTATTTAGTCGTCTTGGAATGTTATTTATGTTTGCTTTTATATTGTCAAATTTAAAGACAACTAAAAATTTATTATATAAAAGGCCAATATTTTTAAAGGATAAACTTATACTTTCAATTATATTTGGATTATTTGGTATTATTGGAACTTATTTAAGTGTTGAATTTAATGGAGCTTTAATAAATACAAGAATTGTAGGAGTTGCTGCTGGTGGAATACTGGGTGGACCTTTAGTTGGTTTACTTACTGGATTAATTGCAGGATTTCATCGATATTCTATGCCGACTGGATTGTTTACTCAAGTTGCATGTGCTGTATCAGTGCCTTTAGAAGGACTTGTCGCAGGTTATATAGGAATTCTAATTAAACAAAAGAAAAATATTTGGATGTATGCAGCTTTAGTTGGAGCTCTATGTGAGAGTATGCGGAAAATTTCAGTATTAATATTTTCAAAACCATTTGATCAGGCATTAGATTTAGTTAAAGATATTTGGTTTCCAATGGTATTGATTAATTCGATTGGTCTTGCATTATTATTTATAATAATTAATAATTTACATATGGAAAAAGAAAAAGTTGGAGCAGAGCAAGTTAATTTAGCATTGAATATTATCGATAGGATTTTAATATATATACGTGAAGGTTTATACTCAGAGAATATTGAAAAAATTACAGATATTATTTTTAAGATGACAGAGTTTGATGCTGTTTCAATTACTAATAAAGAACAAGTATTAGCATATTCAGGGATAATGTCTAAAGAAAATTTAGAAGTTGGAGCTTATATAAGTCAATATAATAAAGATGTAATAAAAACTGGTGAAATGCATATAATTAATAAACATGTTGAAAAGGATGTATATTTTCAGTATTCAATTATAGTTCCATTGAAGAATGAAAAAGAAACTATTGGTACCATGAAATTTTTTAAAGCATATCCTAATACAATTTCAGATATTGATATTGAAACTTGTAGAGGACTATCAAAATTATATTCAACTCAAATAAAAATAAGTGAATTAGAAAAGAAATCTCAATTATTAGTTAAAACTGAATTGAAGGCTTTACAAGCGCAGATAAATCCGCATTTTCTATTTAATTCATTAACAGTTATTGGATCACTTTGCAGAACAAATCCGCCTAAAGCAAGAGAATTAATATTTCATTTAGGGAATTATTTCAGAAAAAATATTAGTAATGATAATAAAATGATTAATTTAGTAGAAGAATTAAATCATGTAAAATCTTATGTAGAAATAGAAAAAGCTAGATTCGAAGAAAAACTTGAAGTAGAATATAATATTCAGGAGAATATTCATTTATTATTACCCCCATTAATCCTTCAACCTTTAGTAGAAAATGCTATAAAACATGGAATATTAAAGAAAAGAGATACTGGTAAAGTTATAATTACTGCAAATGAAGATGATGAAAGAATTATTATTTCAATTTATGATGATGGTGTTGGAATAGAAAATGATAAAATAATAGAATTATTAAAAGCTGATTCAAAGCATTCTAATTCAATAGGTATTAATAATGTAAATCAGAGATTGCTACATATATATGGTGATAAAGTTAAATTTAAAATTAATTCAGAATTAAATAATTGGACAGAAGTTGTTATAGAATTAATAAAATAATATTAATACAGGAGGTGTTTTGATGATAAAAGTAATGATTGTAGATGATGAAAAATATGTAAGAGAAGAATTAATCTATTTTTTAGAGAAATATGATGAAATTTCAATTTGTTGTCAAACTGGAAAAGGGGAGGAAGTACTAGAATTAGTTGATGAATATAATCCAGATGTAGTTTTTTTAGATATTCACTTGCAAACGGAAAATGGATTAGCCTTAGCATCAGAAATACAAAAGAATAATTTCCCTCCATATTTAGTTTTAGCAACAGCATATTCGGAATATGCTATAGAGGGATTTGAAATTGGTGTAATTGATTATTTAGTAAAACCATTTGATA
>JAUCFZ010000229.1 GCA_030377915.1 Clostridiaceae bacterium HSG29 | reverse complement strand
GGATAAAAAGTTCTTTTTAATTGCTTTACACCTTTAACAAATCTAAAAGTTGGAGTTGATATAATTTTTTGATTGATTTCTAAAATCCTTTTATCTTTAACAGCTTTTATAGCATGAAAACCAGGTCTAATTGAAATTGAATGATAATTTCCACCCGCTCCCATTACACCACGCTGCGTTACATAAACATCTATTTCATCTGCTTTTTCAAGTATTTTTTCAACACCATAAGCTGCAATAGAACTTCCTTCTTCAATTGGAATTGCATCTGTAGCAATATTTACTCCTCCAGCTAATTCAAGAGCAAATGCTGCCATAGATTTTTTTGTTATAGTTTTATATTCTCTATCAGATGATTCAAAATATACTCCAACTTTTTCATTTTCATTAATATCTATATTTTTTAAATCATCAAGTTCATTATAAAAATCTTCAAGTTTCTTTTTAGCAGTTTTCTCTTTTCCAACAATTTTTGCTAATTTCATTATATATTCATCAAATTCCTCAAAATTATCTGGATATAATGAAACAACCGTTATTCCAGTTCTTCTTAATGAATTAACAAAATCTGGACTATGTCTTTCAATAAAAGGTCTAATTATAACAACATCTGGATGGATAGCTATTATTTTCTCAGGATCTGATCTATAATCATAACTTTCTTTTAACAATGCTTCATATGGATATATTGAATATGCACCAACTCCAATTAATTCTCTATTTGCACCGATAGAAAATAAATTTTCTGTATGCGCTGAATATAAAGAAATAACCGAATCCGCAGGGTTTTCCATGCGAATTCGATATCCTGAATCATCTACAAAATCAATTTTATAATCCTTTGTATCAAATATTGTTATACGATTAAGCCCTTTTTCAATCCATGGTCTTGCTATAAAAAGTGTTATTATAATAATAAAACCAATTTTCATCCATGTTTTAATCGCATATTTTTTTATCACTATTCATGAGCTCCTTCAATTGCTTCATTTGCATGAGCTATATATATTTTTCTAATCTCTTCATTTTCACCAATACCATGTAAATATATTTCTACTTCATATCCTTGTTCTTTTAACATAACTTTCCAAGCATCTTCTTCGTCTCCTGCCATATCATTATTTGCATGATCTCCTGCAACTATCATAAGTGGCATTAAAGTAACTTTATTAATATTATTATCATCTAATCTATCTAAAACATTATCAAAAGTTGGATAACCTTCTACTGTTCCTACAAAAACATTATCATATCCAGCTGCATGGAATGCATATTCTAAAGTACCGTATACCGCGTTTGCATCATGATGAGTTCCATGACCCATAAATACAATAGCCTCTCCATCTTTAGTTTCTGGAAATTGAACTGCTAAAGCTTCTACAGTTTTTTCATAATCAGTAACACTTGATAATAATGCTTTACCAATTTTCACGTCATTAAAATTTCCTTTATATTCATCAATAATCGAACTCATTTCATCATATTCTGCACCATTCATTACATGAAGTGGCTGTACAACTACTTCACCATATTTTTCTTTTGTTAATAATTCCATTACTTCTTTAACATTATTAACCTCAATATTATCTCTTTCTTCTAAAATATCAATTATTGTCTGAGATGTAAACGCTCTATATACGTCATAACTTCCAAATTCTTCTTTAAATACATCTTCTGTAGCAGTAATAGTTAATTCTCTAGTATCCGCATAACTTGTACCAAAACTTACAATTACCATAGCTTTCTTATCAGCATCAGGTTGAGAACATCCTACAGCTGAAATAATAACAATAACTAAAAGCATAAATAAAACTAATTTTTTCATATTTCCCCCTTATAAAAATCCTTTTTTTTCAATTTTTTCAACTTCTATTCCAAACACTTCTTTAATACTAAAAGTATTTAAAATTATATCTGGTTTTCCAAAATCATAAACTCTTCCTTCTTTTAACATAATAATGTGATCACTATATTTATATGCTAAAT
>JAUCFZ010000025.1 GCA_030377915.1 Clostridiaceae bacterium HSG29 | reverse complement strand
AAGTAATTTAGCAGTGTGTTCAGGATCAATAAAATGATTTTTACCATGTAAATGAATAAAATCAACTAAATCTTCAAGAGGCATATATACAATATCATCTAACGATAAGAATTCACTTAAAACAGCCATTGAAGTAGCACCAAAATTGTTAGAAAAAGGTCTAGAATTTTTATTTAATAAAGTAAGCTGATTAAATTTAAGATAAATATTAGTTAAAGCATAAGTTTTTTCTTTGGATAAAGACCCAACTAAATGCAGTCTATGTCTAGTTAAACGTTGTAAAGCAAGGAAATGAGTGCCTTGCCAAGGTTTAACATTAACTCTGCCAACGCGTACATAGTCAGCGATAACAAAAGCATCATTAGGATCTGTTTTATCCATATCAGTGAAAGATTTTTTATAATTTCTAATATTTTTAGGATTCAAATTATAAACAATAGGATGAAAAGGTAGCAAATCTTCACTAGTAGATAAAAAATTAGTAAGATGTAAACTATAATAAGAAGTTGATTCAAGAGCAATAGTAACTGATTTAAAATCATTTGAAATTAAATTGGTAAGAATATCTTTTAAAATATTTTCGGCTCCAGGTAAACTATTAGGAGCAGAAGATCTAAAGATAACATTGCCTCTAAAATCTAAAGCACAAACAACATTAGTTTTGGCACTTACATCAATGCCAATAGATAAGGTTGTTAGAAGATCATTTTTCATAAAGGTCACCTCCTTTCGTGTAAAGTGAGATTCATAACAAAAGAGATATCCTAATCTTAATAGCCTATAACAACCTCGCATTATTAGCATTCATTTTTAAGAAATGCCTTGCTGTAGGTTACTTAAAAAGATGCAGCATCCGTGTCAGAGTTTCTAACTATTAAGTCAGGAAGCATACTTAATCAAGCAATAACCAAAGGTTTTGCAAGGAGAAAAAGAATTTTCCGTTGTTAATTATCTATAAGATAATTATATCATTAGGATATCTTTTGTTAAACAAATTAGGAAACAGAGATTTATTAGTTATAAGTATATCTTTTTCATGTTTTGCAAAAGAGTACTTGGCTTTTAATTAGCTAATAATATCTCTATAAAACTATTATACGAGGAGATGATCATATGAAAGTTAGAATAATGTTATTTTTATTAACACTATCTTTATTTGTTTCAGGATGTACTACAAACACTAATAACGAAATTAAATCAGATGCAAATTTTAATGTAACAAAAGCCACACGTAACTATAACGAAAATATTATTAAACCGATTAATAAAACAGGTTATGATGTATTAAGTTATTTAAATAACGAAAATAATGATAAAAACATTTTATTTTCACCACTTAGTTTAACAACTGCCCTTTCAATGCTTGAAAACGGAGCTAAAGAGGTAACTCAAAAAGAAATTTTAAATTTCTTAAATTTAAAAAACGATGAAGGTGTCAATAAAACTTATAATCAATTGATTAATCATTTTTACGAAATATCAGATAATGAAAATGTAGAAAATAGAAAAACCACTTTTATTAATATGGCAAATTCTTTCTGGTTCAAAAATTATAATTTAAAAATAAGAAAAGATTATATTGATGAAATAAAATCATCATACGATGGTGATATTTACGCAGTTGATTTCAGTAATGAAAACACAAAAGATACAATGAACGAATGGATTGAAAATAAAACAAATGGTCTTTTAAAAAACACCATTAAAAAAACTGATTCATTAGATATTGCATATTTAATTAATACATTGTATTTTAAAGGTCAATGGCTTCACGAATTTAATGAAAATAATACTAAGAAAAAAGATTTTTATGTTAATAATGATTTAAAAGAAACTGTTGATATGATGAATGGAGAAGAAGAAAGAAATTATTTTGAATCAGAAGAAGTTCAAATTGTAGAACTCAATTATTCAGATGCATCAATGTATGTATTTCTTCCCAAAAATGATCTAAATGATTTTATAAATGAAAATGATTCAATAAAATTAAATGAGCTAATTAAAAAAACGAACTCTAATAAAGTTGATCTTAGTTTTCCAAAATTTAAATTTACAAATAATAATGATCTTGTAGATCTTTTAAAATCTTTTGGCATTAAATCAGCTTTTGATTATAAATTATCGAATTTTGATTATATGATTGAATCTGGAAATGAAATTGCAATTACTAAAGCTTTTCAAAACACTGCAATTGAAGTTGATGAAAAAGGTACTGAAGCAGCAGCTGTTACAGTAATTGGTATGGCTAAACTAGCAGCAAAACCTATGAATGAAACAATTATTATGAATTGCAACAAACCTTTTCTGTTTATAATAAAAGATAGAGATTCAAATGTAGATCTTTTTTCAGGAATATTGAGAAACCCTAATGAAAAATAAATTACAAAAAATAAGAGCATTAAGCTCTTATTTTAATTTGATTACTTTTATTAATTTCTACTTTATTTGCTACATACAGATTAATAAACGACATTGTTCCTACTGTAAAAAATATATATTGTGGTCCAAAGTTAACCCATACAAGCCCACCAATATATGCAAATAAAATTGACACAATATGATCTAAACTAAGCCCAAGTGATAAAGTTGACGTTAAATCACTTTCTTCAACAATTATTGATTTCAAATAAAGCGTTCTTACCATACCCATTTGATTTGACATTCTATCAAAAATAAATATTAAATATGCAATTAATACTGGAATTCCCATTAATTGAACTTTTCCTGTAACAAACCCTGTTGCTAAAAATCCATAAATAAAAAATACTAATATAAATGATAATGCATCAAAATATAAAATTCTTTTTATTCCATATTTATCAATCCAACGTCCTAATTTAGGAATAAAGAATATTCCAACAAATGAACCTATTATTCCTAAAACTGCAAGTGTATCAGCTCTTTTACCTAATATTTCTATTAATATCCATGGTCCATAAACTATCATTATTTGCTTTTGAACTCCAAACATAGTAGTTAAAATATAAAAGTATTTATACTCTTTTCTAAAAACAAATTTTATTTTTTTATTCGATTTTATTTTATGATCTACTTTTTTCTCTAATATTATATAAAGCACAAATGCAATTGATAGAATAAATGCAGATAAAAGAAAAATCCATTTTATTTTAGAAGTAAAACTAAAATAATTGAATTTAAAACCAATAAATACAATCATACTAGCAACCATTGAAAAACCTGTAAACACGCCTTTATACTCACCCATTGTTTTTCCTAGATTTTCAGTTCCGGCAATATCTAATCCAATACTATCTCTAAGTGGCATACCCATATGCATACCTAGTGAATTAATAAATATAAAAATAAGCATTACTGAAAACTGTGGTGTTGACAATCCTAAAGCAGTTATCCCGATTATTCCTAAAGCTTGTGCAACTAAAGCTATTCTAATATCCGAAAAAAAATATAACGCTCCAATTATTAAAATTGTAATAACTCCTGGTAATTCTCTAGGAAATTCAATTAATCCCCTTTGATATGCAGTTACATTATAAGCTTCTTTAAAATAATTTGAAAGCACTACACTACTGCTTAATCCCAATCCAAGAGCCGAAAAAGCCAATATCATAAAATATATTTTTAAACTTGGTGACAAATTTTTAAATTTATTAATCATTACATCCCTCTTTTCATATCTTTTGATTATACCATATATTTAAATAATATCTTCAAAAAAAACTTTAATTTTACCATATTTAATTTGGTTTAAATTACATATTTGAATCGAGGATCTAATCTGATTTTCAATGCTTTCATTAAGCTTATTATTAAAATCATCATTATTAAGTTTTATAACAGTATTAAGCTCTTGCAGTTTATCAATAGAACTATTTAAATTTGTTGAACCTATTGTTACATATTCATTATCAATCTTTATTAATTTTGCATGAACCATATTCTCACTTAAATATATATTAACTTTTCCATTTGTTCTTTTCATTATCCTTTTTAAAATCTTCATATTAAGATCTTGCTGTAAATTAGATTTCTTTGAAGTAATAATTGTAACTTTAGTATTATTATTTGCAAGTTCAACTATTTTATTTTCAAAATCTAAATCACCTAAATACGCCATTACAATGCAAATAGATTGTTCTGCTTTATCTAATAAATTTAGGATTTGATTTTTCACTTCAAAATGTTTTTTGTTATTATTTATTACATTAAAAATAAAGTTAATTTCATTTTTAAAATCAACTTCATTAGCTTTACTTAGCTGATTATTAAATATTTCGACATATTTTAAACCTTTAAATTCAACCATATAGTCAAAATATTTTCTTTTTTCTACATCAAAAGTCAATTCCTTATCTTCAATATTTATTCCACCCATTATCAATATTTCATCATCAAATATATAATATTTTGAGTGATCATTTTTACTAATTTCATAAGAAGCTGTAATATTTTTATGATTTACTAAATTATTTACTTTACTATTTTTTTTCTGTTTTTGACTTTTGTTTTTTCCTTTCATAGGATATGAAAAATTAAGTAAATAGCCTTCTAAAAATAACAACAAATTATAATCTTTATTAAAGAAACTTTGTCTATTTTCTTCACCATATTCAAACATTGAACCTATTTTATCTTTTGAAATGTAAATTTTAACTCCTCGATTTGCAGCAACTAATAATTCATCTGCAATTAAATTTCCAATATAATCATCACGCCAAATAAACATATTAATATTAATTGTACTTTTAGCTTTTTTTATATTTTCAATTATACATTTAAACGCTTCTTCACCACATACAAGTAAATTTATATCATTCATTATTCTCTCCTAAATTAATACTGAAACCATTTATATTTTTCTTTTGCAATACTCATATATTTTTTAACATCTGTTTCATTATTAAAATATAACTCTTGAAAATCTTCTTCAACAGGAATATCTTCGTGAAATTTTGTTCTTTTAGCTTCTAAAAGATGCTTATTAATTTGCATATAATCAGCTGCACATACTATTTCATTTTTAGATTCTTTAGAAAGTTTGATTAAATATTCTATTCCTTCTTCATTTCTTAAAAAATGATGATCAATAATTAATGTATCAACTTCATTAGAAAGTTTAATTATATTCTTTAAAGCAATATCCAATTTATTTTTCATAAAACTTTCTAAATAAATAGGTGGTCCACTTGCTAACACTAAATTAGGTTTATATTCTATTATTCTATCCACTGTTTCTTCAAGTGAAAATTGAATGTCGGAAGCATGTACAAATATAAATTCATTATCAATTATTTTTGTCATTGTAACAGTTCCAGAATGAGTATTGTTTTCTCCATGTGGAACTGGATTTGAAAATGTAAAAAAGCTATTTTCATTTTCTTTAAAATCTAAAATATTATTTTTAAATGCTAAAATAAGATCAGTTCTTCTTTTTTCCATTTTTACACTTAATTCAGATTTTAAATCCATCCAAATATTACAATCTTTTTTTATTTCTTTCATTTCATCAATAGAAAGTTGGTATGGATTTGCTTCTAAAAAAGGAATATGATCTCCATGAAAATGGCTAAATACTATATCAGTAGTATCTTTCAATTCATTTATTATTCTTTCTTTAATAATTTTTCCAACACCAACTTGAACCGGATGTGGCGATAATCCTCTTCTTAAATATCCAAGGGCAATTCCAGGATCAATGAAAATTTTTCTATTATTCAATTTTACAACTACTGATAATCCTCTGACTCCTAGCGATTCAGTTCCAATAATATCAATTTTCATTTGATTCACTTACTTTCAATTTTAGTAATTTTTTTATTTCTTCTGCTTTTTCTTTTGTTAAAGCATATTTATTATAAAAATACAGTGCAAATAATAACGCAATTATTATTCCTATAGCTGTAATAATCCCTAATAACATAATTGTACTCTCAGACTGAACTTCTAAACTGCTATCAAATTTTATAATATCTAATATTATACCTAAAAGAAATATTGCAAAAGACTGAGATATTTTATAACTAAAAGTTAACCCACCATAATAAAGCCCTTCAGCTCTACTACCTGATGTTAATTCGCCTTCATCTATTGTATCTGCAACCATTGAAAATGGAATCGTAATTAAACCTCCAAATCCAATTCCAGAAAAAACTGCATATAATAGTACTATTTTACCATGTTCTCTTATAAGCTCTCTATTAATAACCATTAGAACAAACATTAATGAACCAAATAGAATAAATGCAACTGCAATTAATGCTCCTTGTTTCTTATCATACTTAGTTGTTATTTTATACCAAAATGGTTGCATTAAAACACTTAATGAAAATATAACAGCAAATAAATATCCGATTTCATTATTATTCATATTGAAAGTATATGTAAAAACATGAAGTCCCATACTTCCCAATATAGCTGTTGCAATATTACCAGATAAATATGCACATATTACATATAAATAATTTTTATTATTAAAAATGTGTTTAAATCCATGAATTAATTTTTTTATATCTCTTTTTTCACTTTTATTAATAGCAGGTAAATTAGGAATGAATTTAAATGTTCCTACTATTGATACTAAAGAAAAAACAATTACAAGTATTGAAATAGTTAAACCAAGATTAGCATAGGCTGAAGGATTAAGTTGACCAATAGGATACATATCAGTTGATTTAAAAAACACAAACATTCCTATTACTGTTGTAAAAGCAAGACCTAATGAAAAAAATACAGTCCGATATGCTTGAATTGCAGTTCTTTCATGATAATCCTCTGTCAATTCAGCTCCGAGAGCATTATATGGTGTAGCAAATACTGTCATAAAAGTTTTAATTAAAACTACAAATAATAGTAAAAATATCATTTTTGAATTCTTTGACATTCCACCATCAATACGCCATAAAAGGGCATTAAAAATTGAAAGACCCAACGCACCTATTATCATATATAAATGCCGTCTTCCAAAATATTTATTTTTAGTTGTATCAGAAATATAACCCATAAGCGGATCACTTATAGCATCCCAAACTACACTAATTGCTATAATCATGCCTACTATCGATCCGGGTAATCCAAGTATTGCAGTTCCATAAAAAACTAAATAAGTCGCTAATACTTGAACTGTTACACCATATGTGAAATTACCACTTCCATAAATTACGTTATCTTTTAAACTCAACATTATAACCTCATAACAATATATTACTATTTTTTAATATTTCTTTCATTATATCAGTAAAGTTAAATAAATGATACTTCTGAAATGCTTTCCTTTAAAAGAAAAAACTCAATAGAAAAACTTCTTCAATTGAGTTTGTGAATATTTTTAATTTTTACCTTTCCCTGAATTATTACCCTTATTGCCATTGTCATTACTATTTCCTTTTTCTTTATTATTTACTTCTGTATTTTGATTATTATCTATATCTTTTCCATTACCTTTATTATTATTTACTTCTGTATTTTGTTCATTCCCTGTATCTTTTTCATTGTCTTTATTATTATTTACTTCTGTATTTTGTTCATTCCCTGTATCTTTTTCATTGTCTTTATTATTATTTACTTCTGTATTTTGATCATTCCCTGTATCTTTTCCATTACCTTTATTATTATCACTATTCCCTTTATCATTTTCAGAATTATTATTTCCTTTTCCTTTTTGGCTTTGAACAGGCATACCATTTTTATTATTACTATATACTGTAACATCTCTATTCTTTTTAATATCTTCTTTAATATCTAATAGATCTGAAACTTCTTTATCTATTTTCTTTCTAATAGTTTTTCTTCCAAAACTTTCACCATTATTTTTTGATTCTTTAATAGTTTCTTCATCAGATTTTACTACAGCCATTTCAAATTGTTTATCTCTATTTTCATATAGATTATTCATACCATCTTCAAATTTCTTTTCACTTTCAATATCTTCATCTTCAAAATAATATGATACTAATATAAAATCTCTTGTTTCATTTAATATTCCTTTATCTTGTGCAATTTCAATAATCTCCTCAATTACTTCTTCAAAGTTTTTCCCAATCCATTCATCCTTGATTATACTTTCTGCATCTTCATTTTTAGCTTCAACTTTAATTACATTCAAGTCTTTATCTACTTCCATCTGAACACTCGGATTAATATCTACACTTACATATCCAAAAGCGATAGGGTCAATAGTTTGCGGCTGAATGAATACCATCATAAAAAGTATAGCAGCAGCTATTGCAATTTTACTAAAATGTTTTTGTTTCTTAACATAAAGATCCTCTTTAAAATAATAAACAGAACTTCCAAGAATTAATTCTTTCTTATATTTAATCTTTTCATAATTCATATTGTCATTTAATAAAACAGCATATTTACTATTTATTTCAATAACTTTACCTTTATTCATCACAGTCACCTCCTATATATTCAATATATTCTCTTAATTCATCAAATTCATAGATATATACTATTAATAAACTTAATATATATTGCTTTGAATACTTTAATACTCTTTTTGAAATGTCATATTGCTTTGAAATATTTGTTATAGGCAATTTCTTTTTTATCTTAATAAGATCAATTAAAAGTTTATTATCCTTCATTTCATTAACAAGATAAAAACATTTACATCTTGTTTTTTTATGAACCGGACTTTTATCTGCTAATGTTTCAAAATTAATTCCATACTTCAATAGTATTTTTTTATATCTTTTAAGTTCATCATTTAAACTCACTTCATTTTCAAACTGGCACTTATCTTCAATTAACTCAATTGTTTCACTATCATCAAATTTTATTTTATTTAACTTCCTTAAATAATCTTTTATTCTAGATTCAATAACCAATGAAGAAAAAGAAATAAAACCTCCCTTTTCTTCACTGTACTTATTAATTGATTCATCAAATGCTAATAATGCAACAGATAATTCTTCATCATTTTCAACTTCAATATATTTACCTAATATCTTTGAAGCTGTTTTAATTATAAACGGAGTGTATTTTTCTATTATTTCATTTCTTAATACATTATTTTCTTCTTTTTGAATTTTAGTTATTAACCTGTTCAGTTCTTCATTCATAAAATACCTCCTTATAGATATTATATATTATCTATAAAGAATTTTCTATATTCTACTTATCTAATTCCAATTGATATATTTCCATTGCTTCTTCTAAAATTTCTATTGCTTCCTGATAATCAGAAATTGTCTCTGCATTTTCTTTAAGTTTTAAAATATTTAAGAAACCTTTAACAAATTCAAGTCTACTTTTAATTAAATCTTTATTATTTAAATCTACTGGATTATTTAAAATCAAATCTCTTGCATCATCTATTAGATTATCAAGCTCTAAAATATAGTAATCAATATTTAAAATATATTCTACAGTTTGACTTTCAATTAAATTAAATTCACTTAAAGTCATTTTTTCATTTTCTATTACTAAATCAACTAACTCCATTAATGCATTGTATTTTAAAAGTTCATCTTCTGTAAAATCATCAGTTACTATAGCATCAAGCAATATCTTATAATCATTAACTTTTGTTAAATAACTTCCAGCAACTATTTCAGTTAATTTAAGATTTTTAAAATCCAATAATAATTCATCGTAAAATTCATCTTCATTTTCAACACCATCAACTCTATAAGCGCTTATCTTATCGAAAATCGCAATACTATCATCTACTGAAAATTGACCTACTTCATCACCAAATTCATTAGCAATAATAAAATTTGTTATATCATTTATTAATTCATCAAGTGTTGTTTCATCAATCACTTCCTCTTCAACTTCAATATAAATTAATGCTCTTTCAACTATAGCTTCATATTCTACTTCTGTAATTTCATCTTCTAAAAGTAATAATTCAATATCTAAAATTAATGCATTTATTAAAACTATATCTTCAGGTAATATATCCTCATCTTCTAAAGCTTCTTCTAAATCTTCTTTTAACTCAGCAAGCTCTTCAAAATAGTCAATTTCTTCTTCACACTCAGCAACTTGTCTTTTTAAAATTTCAAATTTTTCATATAAATGATTAAATAAATCATTTAGCTCCGGTTCTTCTTTTAAAAGTTCAAGGTTGATTTTCTCAATAGATAGATTAATTGCTTCAATAATAGTAAATTCACAACCTATTTCTTCATCAATCCCATCAATATATTCATTAATATCTTCAATTAATGTTTCAATATCTTCAACTGTAGTTTCTTCATTAAGTTGCATTTTTAAAAGTCCATATGGCAATACTTCTCTTTTTAAAAGTCCGTATGGTAATAATTCTTTTTTAGAAAGTCCATAAGGCATACCATTTTTTCCATGTTGATATTCATGTTGATATTCATATTGTGATTCATCAAAATCTGCTACTTTCACTGGTTTATCAGCAAACGAAATAGCTGCCATACTAAAAATCATTACTAACACTAATATTAAACTAATTATTTTTTTCATTTTCCCCTCCTATATATAACAATATGTTATATTTCTTTCCTTTTATCATTTTCAATATAATATACGTATATTTCAGATATTTTTTGTACCTTTTTCGAAAAAAAAATAAAGAATAATTAATTCTTCATTTTTTCATATATTTTTTTAATTTCTTCATTTTCAATTTTACATTCTTGCCAAATTTCCTCTGCTTTTATAGCTTGACCTATTAACATATATAAACCATTAGTAGTTTTTAAATTTAATTCTTTTGAAATAGATAAAAACTTTGTTTCATAAGGATTATATATTAAATCTATAGCAACTTTAAATTTTTCAAGTATTTCTTCATTAACAGGTGATTTATCAATATCCGGATACATTCCAACAGGAGTAGTATTAATAATAATATCTCCTTCAACGTTTTTTAAATTATCATATGAAATTATATTTTCTTCTTTAATTGTTCTTGAAACAAAATAAATTGATTTTGCATTATTATCTTTTAAATATTTAAATACAGCTTTTGATGCACCACCTGTTCCTAAAATATATACTACTTTATTAGAAACACTAATATTGTTAATTTCAAGCATTTTCTTAAAACCATAATAATCAGTATTATAACCTACTTCATTATATATTGTATTTACAGCTCCAATTTTCTTAGCAATATCTGTAATATCTTTTAAATGTTTAATTACTTCTGTTTTATATGGAATGGTTACATTAAGACCATCATATTTTTTTATATGTTTTAATAAATTCTCTTTTTCAGTCTCAATCAAATCATATGAAGCTTCAATCTCTAAATACTTAAAAATATCATTATGAATTTCAGGTGATTTTGAATGAGATAATTTTTCACCAAGTAAACCATATTTTTTCATTAAAATCCTCCACAATTTCTTAAATAATTTCCATATATTTTAAACGATGTTGAACTCTCTTTAATCTCTTTTATAATATTTTTTACTTTTAGTTCTTCTACATTTCCTTCAAAATCAACATAAAAATAATATTCAAAAGGTGATTCAATAATTGGTCTTGATTCAAGTTTATACATATTTATATCATTTTTATCAAATATTCCTAAAACACTATAAAGAGCTCCAGGCTTATGATAAACAGAAAATCCTAAAGTTATTTTATCAGCATTTTTCGTATCATATTTTTCTTTCGAAATTATAATAAATCTTGTTATATTTTTAGTATTGTGATTAATATATTCACTTAAAACATCAAGATTATAAATTCTAGCCGCTTCCATACTTGCAATAGCCGCAATATCATTTCTTTCTGAAACACTAACCATATACGCACTTTCAGAAGTACTTCCACTATTAATAAGTTCCCAATTATATTTTTTTAAAAACTCATTTGATTGATCAAGAGCTTGCGGATGAGAATACACTGTTTTAACATCTTCAAGCTTAACACCTTTTTTAACAAGTAAATTATGATTTATTTCTATTGTTGTTTCTCCAACAATATTTAAATTATATTTTTTAAGTAAATCATATACTAAAATAATACTTCCGGTAGAAGTATTCTCTATAGGCAAAACTCCATATTTCAACTTATTTATTGAAACTCCTTCAAATATTTCTTCAAAATTATTAAATGAAATCATATCTCCGTTTTCAAAATATTTTTTTGCAGCTAAATGACTATAAGATCCTTCTTTTCCAAGATGACCAACTGCATTTATTTTTATAGTTTCACTTCCATTATTTTTTAAAGTATATTGATACCCTTTTGATAAATTCATCATTTCATAGAAGAACTTACCTGTAATTTCTTTTAAGTTTTCATCATTTATTTTATCAACATGCTTTTTAATTACTTCATCTTCTCTTGCCTTATCATAAATCGGAAGTTTTTTTTCTTTCTTAACTTCAATAATTTCATTCACATATTCCATTCTTTTTAAAAAAAGTTCAACAAGCTTAATATCAATCTTATCTATGTTTTTCCTTAAATCATTTAATCTATCCATAATAAATACCACTTTCTAATAAGAAATCTAGCGTCACTATTGCCGCTACCGCTTCAACTACTACAAGCGCTCTTGGAACTATACAAGGATCATGTCTACCCTTAATTTTAAGTTCTACATTTTCTTCTGTTTCTAAGTTTATAGTTCTTTGCTTTATTGAAATTGACGGAGTAGGTTTAAATGCTACTTTAAATATTACAGGCATTGAAGTAGTAAGTCCTCCTAAAATACCACCATTATTATTTGAATAAGTTTTAATGTTTTTAAACTCATCATAATAATATTCATCATTAGCATCTGAACCTATCATTTGAGAAACTTCAAATCCTTTTCCAAATTCAACACCTTTCAAACCTGGTATTGAAAAAAGCATATGCGCTAACTTACTTTCAAACGAATCAAAAATTGGTTCGCCAAGCCCTATTGGAAGATTTATTATTGTAGCTTCAACAATACCACCTACTGAATCTCCATTTTTTTTATATTCTAAGATTTCATTTTCCATTTTTATTGCAATTTCATTATTTATTGTTGGTATTTTTTCTTTTCTTAATTTTTCTAAAAGTTCTGTTTTTATTTCAAGCTCATTAAAATTATCATCTTTAATGTTTTTAATTGAAGAGATATGGCTTCCAATAAAAATGTTTTTCTTCTTTAAAATTTGTTTTGCTATAGCTCCTGCAAATACAATAGGTGCAGTAAGTCTACCTGAAAAAGCACCGCCTCCACGATAATCATTATATCCATTAAATTTTATTTTTGCAGGATAGTCCGCATGGCTTGGGCGCATATTTTGAATCAATTTCGAATAATCTTTAGATTTCATATTTTCATTTTTTATTGTTATTGAAATAGGTGAACCTGTAGTTTTATCATTAAAATATCCACTTAATATTTTAACATCATCAATTTCATTTCTTGAAGTTGAAATATCACTTTTACCAGGTCTTCGTCTATCCATTTCGAATTTTGTTTTATTAAAATCAATAACAATTCCAGCAGGAATGCCTTCAATTACCGCTCCAATTGAATCAGAATGTGATTCACCAAATAATGTTATTTTAAATTTATTTCCAATAGTATTAGACATTTATTTCACCTCCAAGTTTAATAAAATCTTTATAAAAATCAGGATATGATTTATTTATTGCAGTTTCTCCATTTAAAATAATATTTCCATTTACTCTAGTTGAGAAAATAGATAATGCCATTGCTATTCTGTGATCATTAAAACTTTTAACTTCGCTTTTTATTCCTTTATTAATTGGATATACTTCAAGTCCATCATCAAATTCAATTATATTTCCTCCAAGCTTATTAATTTCACTTGAAATTGCTTTTAATCTATCGGATTCTTTTAGCCTTAATCTTTTTGCATTTATTATTTTACATTTTCCTTTTGAGAAGCTTGCTAATACCACTAATATTGGAACAAGGTCCGGGCAATCATTAACATCAATTTCAATGTTTTTAAGAATATTTTCATTTTTAATTATTAATATATCATTTTTAAATTCATATTTTGCGCCCATATCTTCTATAATTTTAAGAATGGCAATATCTCCTTGGATTGAATTTTCATCAAGACCTTTGATTAATACATCGTTTCCAATTAAAGATGCTGTTATCCAAAATGCAGCCTGTGAATAATCACCTTCAACTTTATAATTTCTTTTAGTATATTTTTGATTTCCTTTTATTTTAAATTTTCTATATTCATTGTTTTCATTTTCAATTTCAATATTGAATTTTTTTAAAACATCAATAGTAAGATCAACATATGATTTCGATTCAAGTTTTTTATTTATTATAATTTCAGAATCATCATTTAATAAAGGCAGTACATACATAAGACCCGTAATAAACTGAGATGAAATATCACCATCTATTTCATATTTTCCTGCTTTTAACTCTCCTGAAATTTTTAATGGGAGATTTCCCAAATTGTTTTCATAATTAATTTTTTGTTTATCAAATATTTTATAATATGGATCAAGCGGTCTTTCAATTAATTTATTTTTTCCTATAAATACTACCTCATCATTTAAAAGAGTAAAAAAAGGAATTAAAAACCTTAAAGTAGATCCAGATTCAGAGCAATCTACAATATTATTATTTAATTTAAGTTTATTTTTTCCATTTATTATTAATTTATATCTTTCACCTTTAATCTCTTCTATTTCTACTCCAAAACTTTTCATTGCATTAATTGTGGCTTTTATATCATCTGAAAGTATTATATTTTCAATAATGCTCTCTCCTTCACTAAGCGAAGCTGCTATAATAGCACGATGACTTAAGCTTTTAGAGGGTGGTATATTTACTGTTCCTTTTAATTTTTTAGATTTAATTTCAATACTCATTTTATACCTCTATCATATCTTTAAATTCATTTAACGTATATTTTTCAATATACGCATTCCCTATTTTATCAACTACAACAATATTTATAATATCTTTCATTATTTTTTTATCGTTTTCAATAAATTTAAATATCTTTTTTATATTATAATCATAATTATTTATGATATCGTATTTTATTAAAAGCGCCTTTAACTTTTCACTTATTTCTTTTTTTCCAAATATTTCTAAAATATGTACCATTCCAAAAGAAACTGCTTCACCATGAGAAATAAAATCTTCATCAAAACTTTTTTCTATTGCATGGCCTATAGTATGACCAAAATTAAGAATCATTCTTAAACCTTTATCAAATTCATCAATTTCTACGATTTCTTTTTTTATATTTAAAGAAATAAATAGAATTTCTTCAATGTTTTCATATAATTCATCAAATGATTTATATTCATTTAATAAATTAAATAAATTTTTATCTTTTATCATTGCGTGCTTTATTAATTCACCCATTCCTGATTTCACTTCTCTTTTAGGAAGAGTTTTTAAAAATTCAGGATCTACTATTACTTCTAAAGGATGATAAAAACTTCCTATTAAATTTTTACCGTATAATGAGTTAACTGCTACCTTCCCACCTATTGAACTATCAACTTGAGATAAAAGTGTAGTTGGTACCTGGATATATCTTACACCTCTTAAAATTGTTGAAGCAATAAAACCTGACAGATCACCAACAACTCCTCCACCTATTGACACTATAATATCTTCTCTATTAAAATTCATATTTAAAAGTTTATTTATCACTACCTCATAAGTATTTATATTTTTACTTTTTTCTCCAGGTTCAATTACTACTACTTCAAAATTCAAATTATCTATATCCTCTTTATAAATTTCATATATATTTTTATCAGTAATAATAACGCATTTTGAGTAGGAATATGATTTAATTATTTTATTCAAATTCTTAAAAATTCCTTTTTCAATAATAATTTGATATTCATTTTTTTGATTTTTCAAAATTAATTTTCTCATGAATTTAAATATTCCTCTCTTTGCACTCTTGTATTTAAAAGCATTTTCTCTATTGAATCTTTATCACTATTTTCAAGCATATTTGTTATTTCATTTATTTCTTTTACAATATCATTTAAAAAATTTTTTAAATAATCTTTATTATTTATAAAAAGTTCAGACCATAATTTTTCATTCATTAAACTTATTCTTGTCATTTCATCAAAACTATTCCCAACATAATTTTTAGTATCTTCAAATGTATTTACTCTTGTAAGTATCGATGCTATAATATGTGGCACTTGACTTGTCAAAGCTATCATTTTATCATGTGTCTTTTCATCAACTTCAATTGCTTTTGCACCAAGCTTTTTAATTATTTCTTTAAAATTTTCAAGTCTTTGATCTATTATTTTTTCATTATTTACTAAAAGATAATTTGCGCCTTCAAATAAATCAATAATTGCACTATCAAATCCACCTTTTTCTCTTCCAGCCATTGGATGTCCTGGTATAAAAAGCTTATCATTTGATAATAAACCCTCCATCTCTTTAGAAATATTATTTTTCACTCCTGATACATCAGTAATAAATGCATTCTTTTTAAAAAGCATAATATTCTCTTTAATAAAATTTATTGCATCCTTAGGATATAGACAGACTATTACTATATCTGCGACTTTTAAACTTTCATCTTTTCCTATATCAATTATACCCTTTTTTAAAGCTTTTTTTAATGTTTCTTTATCAATATCTACTCCAAATACATTTTTAAAGCCTAAATCTTTTAATTTTAATGCAATTGAACCTCCAATTAATCCTAAACCTACAACAGCAATTTTAAAGTCATCCATATTATCCCTGCATCTTCTTATTGCTAATATTTGCAATAACTTCTAATTCTCTCATCATTTCATCAAATTTCTTTGGTAATAATGATTGCGGCCCATCCGACATAGCTTCTTCAGGTTTATTATGAACTTCTACCATAATTCCATCAGCTCCAACTACTACTGCAGCTTTTGCCATTTCTTTAACCATCCACCATTTTCCTGTAGCATGAGATGGATCAATTATTATTGGTAAATGACTTAATTTTTTAATTGCTAAAATTGATGAAAGATCAAGTGTATTTCTTGTGTAATCTTCAAATGTTCTTATTCCTCTTTCACATAAAATAACATTTTCATTTCCTTGTGCCATAATATATTCAGCAGCCATTAAAAACTCTTTTATAGTTGAAGCCATTCCTCTTTTAAGCATTACCGGTTTATTTGTTTTACCAACAGCTTTTAATAAATCAAAATTTTGCATATTTCTAGCTCCAATTTGAAGTACATCTACATCATGCTTAATAAATAAATCAAGTAAATCAGCTGACATTAATTCAGTTACAATAGGCATACCCGTTGCCTTTTTTGCTTCACTTAAAAGTTTTAATCCTTCTTCTCCCATCCCTTGAAAACTATATGGCGATGTTCTAGGTTTAAATGCTCCACCTCTTAGAAAATTAGCACCACTTTTCACTATTTCTTTTGATATTGTCATTAACTGTTCTCTGCTTTCAACTGCACACGGTCCTGCAATTACGCTAAGTTTATTTCCACCTATCTGTTTATTACCAATTTTAATTATTGAATCTTCATTTTTATACATTCTATTCGCTCTTTTAAACGCTTCTTTTATTTCAATAACATTATCAACATTTCTATGCTTTCTTAATCTTTCAACATCAATTTTATTAAGATCTCCTGTTATTCCAAGTTCAATTGATTTGTTTTGTCTTATTTCTTGAATCTCTAAATTTGATTCCATATTCATTATTTCATCTTTCACTAAATTTCTTTCTCTAATATCCTTTAATCTAACTAACATATAATCCCTCCATTTTTTTATCCAAACAAAAAAGCCCATCCAAGGATGAGCTAAGCCATAATAAAAATCCTTATCAAATAATTCTATAAAATTTTATAAACAAAAATGCTAGAGCAAAAAAACTCCAGAAAAAGAAATAAAAGCTATAATAATATTTTTCATTTAATAAATCATTTAAAATTTCCATATTAACTCATTTCCTTTCTTATAAAACACAAAAGTCTACCTTTTCAGATAGACTTAATCAACATAATTGTTTAATATTTATTCTTATTTCTATCCATAAATTTATATTTGATTATATTCTAAATTACCTACGCTATAGTAATAGCCTAAGTTAAAAAAGAAATAAAAATATGAATTTGTAATTGAAATAAGATTTTTCATATAGATCACCTTTGTTTTATATTATTATTCATTTGAGTATACAGATTGCTTATCTAGTTGTCAAGAACTTTCAGAACATTTAGTAATTATACTTCAATCTTTACTATCTTATTTCGTCCAGTTTCTTTAGCTTTATAAAGTGCTTTATCAGCTCTCGTGAAAAGCGAATCAACACTGTCATTTTCTTTAAAAGTTGTAACGCCTACACTAATTGTAATTCTTTCTTCTTTTCCATAGTCAAGTTCCATCACACTTTCTCGAATTCGTTCAACAATTATGTTTGCTTCTTTTGAATCAATTCTAGATAGCAAAATAATAAATTCATCTCCTCCCCATCGTGCAAAGGTATCCACTTTTCTAACCAAAGTTTCTATTTTTCTAGCTATTTTAATTAATACTTTGTCACCCTCACTATGGCCATAAATATCATTAATCTTTTTGAAATAATCAATATCTAACATTACAATACTGTTCTCATCCTTATATCTATTTGTCTGATTAATAGCTTCCTCAATTTTTTGATTGAAATATTTTCTATTATATATACCCGTTAAATCATCCGTATTATTACTTTTAATCAATTGTTTCTCTGTTTCCAATCTTTTTTTAACTTCCACTTCTAATTTTTCTTTGCTTATCATCAATACTTTAAGGTGAGTAGACATATTATTGATTGTTTTAGCAAGTATTCCAATTTCATTATTTGATTTAATATCTGCTTGATGACCTAAATTCCCTGTTCCTATAATATTGACATCCTTTATTATTTGTTCAATAGGTCTTGTAATATGAGTAATCAAAATAATACTTATACTTACAAGGGTCACCAAAATAAAAGAAATAAACATAATATTTTTTCTTATAATATCATTTAATCCATCAAATATTTCTTTTTTTTCAACAAATACTAGAAGATGCCAAGATTCTCCCTGATTTCCAGAAGAATGATCAATTGATTCATTGCTTCCACCAAATTCAATATTTTTATTATCAAAAGTAATAGATATCGGATTAATTCTACCCAAGGTAGTTTCATTTTCAAAATTTGTAGCTGTCTTATGTTGCAATAATAAAGAAATTTCTTCTGAAACATTTTCCTGTAAAGATTCAACACCCTTTGATGCAACAATCAATCCACTACTTCTTGCAACACTAACTTTTAAAGTTTTATAAAGCGATTCATAATCAGTTAATGATTGATTTAAAACATCAATAATATTAATGTTTGCTTTAAGTATACCTATAATTTCACCTTTATCATAAACTGGAACAACTATTCCAAGAACATACCCTTCTACACTCTCATCATAGCCGCGATCATCTAAGAAAATTTTCCCATTCCCTTGATTATATGCACCTTTCCACCAATATTTATGATTATGTTTAATTGTCGTTAATTTGTTTGTCAACCCAATGGCTAATCCAAATTTATTTGTAAGAAAAATTTCTCCATACCATTCTGGTTGCGATATCTTGTGTTTTCGAAGATAATTTGAAACTTCATTATCTAAATGTTGCACCACAAATGGATTCGTTTCAGAATCTATCTGTAACCACTTATCATTAAGCGCAACAATTTTCTCGTTGCCCTCTGTTTCAGGAATTTCAGAATAGAATTGATTACTAGTTATAAGATTCTCTTTAATTAATTCTGAGTTAGCAAGTGTTTCAACAGTTCTTATACTTCCAAGTATATATTCATCTAATTGATATGAAATAATTTTAGAGAGTTGAGAAATCTTTTCTTCTTCTATTTGTAAAATTGATTTTTCCATAGTTATATTTAACACATTCGAATATATTGCTGTACTAATTAAAATTATAAAAACTATTATTAATATAAAACTGTTTCTTATTTTCATGCTTATTTATCTCCCAAATCTATATAAAATATATTTATCATGATTTTTGCTTCTTACATATTTTTAAAGACTTTTTCTATTGCAATAATTGCAATATCAGGGTCAAATTGTTTGCCTGCATTTATTCTTATTTCATCGATTGCTTCTTCTTTAGAAAATGCTTTTCGGTAAGGCCTATCAGAAGTCATTGCATCATAAGCATCTGCTATCGCTATGATTCTTGATTCTAAATGTATATTCTCACCATTAAGATTACAAGGATAACCAGTTCCATCCCAACGTTCATGATGCTGTAAAACAATATTTGCAATATGACTTAATCCTTCTACTTTTTTTAGTGCTTTACAACCGTCTATAGGATGCTTCTTTATTATTTCAAATTCATCTTTAGTTAATTTTCCTTTTTTATTAATTACCTCCTTAGATATTACTGTTTTTCCAATATCATGCACTATCCCAGCATAATAAATTTGGTCAATTATATCTTCTGAAAGTTGCATCTTTTTAGCAATTCTTTTAGAAAATTCTGCAACTGTTACACTATGTTTTCTTGTGTATTTATCATGAATTTCAAGTAATTCAACTAATGTAAAAACAATATTTTCTAATTGCTTTAGTTGAAGCTTTCGATATTTTTTTTCTGCGCTTTCAATTTCGTCATGAAATCTACTTTTAATTTTGGTATACTTAATAATTGCAGCAAGCATTGATATAACCTGAAATTTTTCAACATCTAAGTTTTCTGTATTAGATAACTCAAAATAAAATGGATTTTCATGAACTTCATTTTCCCAAATAACAATAGGATGAACCTCAATAATATTTTTGATCATATTGCTAGAGAATTTATTAATATTATATCTACATATTGCTGAAACTGGATAAAATCCAAAAATTTCACTATTTAACATATTTTCATAATCCATAATTCTTTCAAAACCGTCATCATAATCTAAAACCCAACTAATTTCTCCAGTAATTGAAAATCCTTTATAACCATTTTGGATTGCTTCATCAGTTAATTTTTTTAACAAAGCAATCATTTTTTCAGGTTTAAATTTTCCATCTTTTGAATAAGCATCATTCTTATCTAAAAATGTTAACTGCCCTCTATTAATTGATCCATCAAAATCAATAAAAGCCTTGAGCCTTTTTATAATTAGTTGCATATCAATATCTCCAGAAATAAAAAAACATTTTTCATTTTTATTAATTCTTGAAATAATATAATCCGCCATTGTATTAGCATTTAATATATCATCTTTATCATCATATGAAAAAACTGATATGTCAGCTGCACTTCAAACTGCTCAAGCAATTTTAGAATCAGGTTGGGGACAAAGTGTACCGGTTGAT
>JAUCFZ010000228.1 GCA_030377915.1 Clostridiaceae bacterium HSG29 | reverse complement strand
TATTCAAAAATTTCTCCTTCTTATAATATCACGTTTTCTGAAATATTTAAATTTAAAATATAATAAATAATCATGAAAAATGCCCTATATCTAAAAGATATAAGACATTTGAATTTTACAATAAATGAATACCAGTTTCTTTACAATCATCAACCATTTTTTCAGGCCATACACTTGCTTGAACTTCACCAATATGTGCTTTTCTTAAGAAAAACATACACATTCTTGATTGGCCTATTCCTCCACCAATTGTTAATGGTAATTTGCCATCAAGTAACATCTTATGATATTTGAATTTTTTTCTATCTTCACAACCTCTAATTTTCAATTGTTTTTCAAGTACTTCTTCGTCAACTCTAATTCCCATTGAAGAAAGTTCAAAAGCTCTTTTTAAAATCGGATTCCAAACTAATATATCTCCGTTTAATTCCCAATCATCATAATCAGGCGCTCTACCATCATGCTTATTCCCTGATTCAAGTTCTCCACCAATTTTCTTTAAGAAAACTGCATAATACTCTTCAGTTATTTTATTTTCTCTTTCTGATGGTGATAACTCAGGATACATATCTTCTAATTCTTGAGTAGTAATAAATTTAATTTCCTTAGGTAAATTTCTCTGAAGATAAGGATATCTATTATATAAAAATAATTCCAAATCTCTTAAAACCTTATAAATTTTTCTTACAGTTTCTTCTAAATATTCATCAGTTCTCTTATCTTTTGTAATTACTTTTTCCCAATCCCATTGATCAACATAAATTGAATGTAAATTATCTAAATCTTCATCTCTTCTAATTGCGTTCATATCAGTATAAATTCCATGATTTGCTTCAATTTCATATCTATAAAGTGCCATTCTTTTCCATTTTGCTAGCGAATGTACAATTTCAGCTACTTCTCCAGTTTCTTTAAGATCAAAATCAACTGGTCTTTCAACACCATTTAAGTTGTCATTTAAACCTGATTTCGGTAACACAAATAGTGGTGCAGAAACTCTTGTTAAATTTAATCTTCTAGCTAAATCTCTTTCAAAAAAATCTTTAGTTTCCTTAATTGCTACTTCAGTTTCCATTAATGTCATATACGACTTATAACCCTCAATAACTCTTAATCTTTTCATTTTCTTCCTCCTTATAATTACTTCCTAATTTTTTTCCTTCTTGTATAATAACTCAAATAAAAAAAGCCTTTTATCCTAAATAAAGGACAAAAGACTTAACTTTGCTATACCACCCTGGTTATTTATCAAGTACAGAAAATATCGATACTCTACTGATATAACGGTCAGTCCCGATTAAGCCTACTTTCTTACGATTTCGGTTAATAGCTCAAAAAGGTTTTTCAATTTAATATTTAATACTGGACTTCCACCATCACCAGCTCGCTTAATTAAATTATTAAATTTACTCTTTTTCTCATCGCTTTTTTATTAAAACAAATAATATTACAATTTGTTAATATTGTCAATGTTTTTTTAAACAAAAATATTCACTAATAATCCTTCAATTTGTCCAACTTTTTCTAATAACCTTATTCCTTTGCTTTCCTGTTTCATTATTATATCAGTTAATTCAACAAGACGCTTATCTATTGTACTTACAGTTCTAAGTATTTTAGTCCTTCCACTAAGCCCATATCCTCTTCGCGCATTTATTTTCAAACCAAAATCTACTGCATCTTCTATAAAATTTTTCACCATTTTTTTATATTCTAATAAATTATCAACTGTTCTATTATTGATTAATTCTTTTCCTTTTTCATTTATTTTTTCTAAAACATCAGTAAGAGCTTCTCTCATGTTTTCCTCTTTTGTTGATGCTAAAATTTCTGTAAAAGAAATGCGATTTACATCTTCATCATGAATTTTTTTAGATTTTACTTTACCTTTACTCTTTATACCACTAGTTTTTTTAACTCTCATTTTTCACCTTTTTCCAACACTTCAATAATATTTACTACACCTGCAACTATTGACATTAATTGCGGCGGAATA
>JAUCFZ010000024.1 GCA_030377915.1 Clostridiaceae bacterium HSG29 | reverse complement strand
AAACAAAGAAATATGTTATGTGTGATTTATTTAATTAAATAGAACTTATATCTGATAGTAAAAATAAATTTTTAGACTAAAAATGGTAACTAATTTGAAAGATGTCTATATGGCATCTTTTATTATTATAAAGAATTTTTATGATATCATAGAAAGATGGGGTGAATACTACTTTTAAAGTAGTGGTTATGGCGAAATTATATTTTAGATATGGTGCTATGAATTGCGGAAAATCAACAAATTTAATGCAAGTTGCCTATAATTATAAAGAAAGAGGCATGAAATCGGTTATAATTAAACCTATGATTGATACTAAAGGCGCTGATTCGGTAGTTTCTAGATTAGGAATTAATAAGAAAATTGATATGCTTATTGATGGTAAGATGAATGTTTTTAATGAGATAAATAGTTGTAATGAAAACGAAAAAATTGATTGTATTTTAGTTGATGAAGTTCAATTTTTGAAATCATGTCAGATAGATCAACTTCTTATGGTAGCTGTTAAATTAAATATTCCGGTTATTGCATATGGACTTAGAACTGATTTTAAAATGAATGGATTTGAAGGTTCTGAAAGATTACTTTTAATTGCACATGCTATAGAAGAGTTAAAAACAATTTGTAGGTGTGGCAGAAAAGCAACTTTAAATGCTAGAAAAATTAATGGTGAATTTGTATCGGATGGAGATCAAGTAGCAATTGATGGAGAAAATAAAGTGGAATATGAATCGTTATGTAGTAATTGTTATTATAAATTAGTTTTAGATAACTAAGGAGGATACATATGAATGAAAAAATTTCAGTAGGTGGACAGGCGCTTATTGAAGGAATTATGATGAGAGCTGGAGAAAAAGTTTCGATTGTTGTTAGAAAAAATGATGGTGAATTTGCTTATCAAGATAAAATAATAAAAACAAATAAAATCATTTCTAAGATTCCAATTATAAGAGGAATTGCGGTTTTAATAGGTTCAATGGCAGTTGGTATAAAAGCTTTATCGTTTTCTGCAGAATATTTTGCTGAAGGTGATGAAGATTATGAAATGGGTAAATTTGATAAGTGGGTATATGATAAATTTGGCGATAAAGCTGAAAATATAATAGTAGCATTTTCAATGGTAATGGCACTTGTACTTGCAACTTTGTTATTTGGAATTGCACCAACATTTATAATTAATTTTTTTAAATCAGTAACTAATAATGTTATGATTTTAAGTGCTTTAGAGGGTATTATGAAAATTGTTATATTTGTAACCTACTTGACTGTTATATCAAGAATGAAAGATATTAAAAGAGTATTTGAATATCATGGCGCTGAACATAAATCGATATATACTTATGAAAGCGGAGAAGAATTAACTGTAGAAAATGCACGTAAACATAAAAGATTGCATCCGCGTTGTGGAACTAATTTTTTAACAATTGTTTTAATGGTTAGTATTATTATATTTTCATTTATTTCGTGGGAATCTGTATTAATGAGAGTAATGTATAAAATGATTTTATTGCCTTTAGTTGCTGGATTTTCTTATGAAATAATTAAAATTGCTGGAAAAACTGATAATATTATTTTTAAAATAATATCTTATCCAGGTATGATGATGCAAAAGATTACTACAAGTGAACCTGATGACGGTCAGCTTGAAGTAGCGTTAGAAGCATTAAAAAGAGCGATAAGCAATGAAAATTAAAGATTTATTGGAATTTGGGATAAAAGAACTAGAATCCTTTTCTGATAATCCGCGCAATGAGATTGAAATTTTAATTTTAGAATATACTAACTATAAAAGAATTGATTTAATAGTAAATGTTGAAAAAGAAATAAATGGTAAAATAAGTGATATGATAATCCAAAAGATAAATATCAGAAAAAGTGGAATGCCAATTCAATATATTGTTGGAAATCAGGAATTTATGGGTTTAAAATTTAAAGTAAATGAAAACGTATTGATTCCAAGACAGGATACTGAGATTTTAATTGATAAAATCTTAAGAATGTATTCAAATAAGGAAAATTTAAGAGTATTAGATATCGGAGCAGGAAGTGGAGCTATATCTATAAGTCTTGCAAAATATTTAAAAAATAGTGAAATAGTTTCAGTTGATATATCTAAAAAGGCTTTAGATGTTGCAAAAGAAAACGCTTTATTAAACGGTGTTTCAGACCGAATTAAATTTATTAAAAGTGATTTGTTTGAGAACTTAACAGATGAAGGAAAGTTTGATATAATAGTTTCGAATCCACCGTATATAAAAAGTGAGGATATTGAAAAATTACAAGTTGAGATAAAGAAGCATGAGCCTAATTTAGCATTAGATGGTGGCATCGATGGTCTTGGATTTTACAGAAAAATTTCGAAGGAAGCTATAAAACATCTAGTTGATAAGGGCTTATTAGCATATGAAGTTGGGTTTGATCAAGGTGAAGATATTAAAAAGATGCTTTTAAATGATTTTTGTAATATCGAAATTTTAAAAGATTTTCAAAATTTAGATAGAGTGGTAATAGGAATAAAAATAGTGAAAGAGGTGTATAATGTTTGATAAATTAGATTTTATTGAGAAGCAATATCAGGAGTTGAATTTGAAAATTTCAGATCCGAAAATAATTGCAAATCAAACTAAGTTTCAGAAGTATATAAAGGATCATTCTGAAATAAGACCAATTGTTGAAAAGTATAGAGAGTATAAAGAGTTAAAAAACGCAATAGAAGAAGCAAAAGAAATATTAAGTGAGAGTAAAGATAAGGAATTTAAAGAACTTGCAAAAATGGAAATGGATGAAAGCTTGGAGCAAATTGAGGTAGTTGAACAAGATTTGAAAATACTTTTGCTTCCAAAAGATCCGAATGATGATAAAAACGTAATAATGGAAGTAAGAGCTGGAGCAGGTGGAGATGAAGCTGGTCTTTTTGCTGCTGAAATTTTAAAAATGTATATTAGTTATGCTGAAAAAGTAGGCTGGAAAGTTGAAATGTTAAATACTCGAATTTCTGGAGTAGGTGGAATTAAAGAAGCTTCTGTTATGATAGAAGGAAAAGGTGCGTATTCAAGATTGAAATTTGAAAGTGGAACTCATAGAGTACAACGTGTACCAGATACTGAATCAAGTGGTAGGATTCATACTTCAACTGCAACTGTTGCTATTTTGCCAGAAGTTGATGATGTTGAAATTGATATTAAACAAAATGATTTAAGAATTGATGTTTTTAGATCTTCGGGAAATGGTGGACAGAGTGTAAATACTACTGACTCTGCGGTAAGAATTACTCATAATCCATCAGGACTTGTTGTATCTTGTCAAGATGGTAAATCTCAAATTAAAAATAAAGAACAAGCAATGAGAGTTTTAAAAGCAAGATTATATGAAAAAGAGTTAAGTGAACAAAATAAAGAAATTGAAGCTGAAAGAAGAAGTCAAGTTGGTTCTGGTGATAGAAGCGCTAAAATTAGGACTTATAATTTTCCTCAAGGTAGAATTACTGATCATAGAGTGCCAGTAACTGTTCATAGAATGGAAGCTTTTATGAGTGGAGAAATAGATGAGATACTTGATATAGTTGCAACACATTTTCAAGCTGAAACTTTAAAAAAATTAAGTCAATAATATTGCTCTTTGCTTAGCAAAGAGTATCTTTATGTTAAAAAAATGTATTAACCTTGAAATATAATTTTTTTGGGAATATAATTTATGTAAATATGAAATTGAAAGGAAGTTTGCTGTGGATAGTGAATTGATTTATATTTTTAATATAGCAATAATTTTGTTGGTAGCTAATATTGGTGGTATGATTTCAAAAAAATTTAATCAGCCGGAGGTGCTTGGGCAAATTGTAGCAGGCATAATACTTGGAGCAGGATTAATGGCAAAAACTGAAATTATTACAGAAATTGGTGAAATTGGTGTAATATTTTTAATGTTTATTGCAGGGCTTGAAACAGATATAGATGAACTTAAAGAATCTGGAAAATCATCATCAATGATTGCTTTAATGGGAGTTTTAGTACCAGGAATACTTGTGGGCACAACAACTTATTTGCTTACAAATAACTTTGAGGCAAGTATATTTATGGGGATAATTTCGACGGCTACTAGTGTAAGTATATCAGTTCAAACTTTGAAAGAAATTAAACGTCTTAGATCAAAGGAAGGTGTTGCAATATTAGGTGCTGCAATAATTGATGATGTAATTGGTATAATATTGTTAACATTATCTGTTGGAATTTTGAAACCAAGTGAAGGTGCAAGTTTAAAAATTGTAATTGGTAAAATTGTGCTTTTTTTCGTAATAATTGTTATCGCTGGGAAAGTATTACGGTTTTTATTAATTAAATTTAAAGAACTTTATAAAATAAATGAAAAAATAGTTTCATTTGCGTTAATTGTATGTTTACTTCTTGCTTTTTTATCAGAGGAGTTAGGTGTTGCTGCTATTACAGGTGCTTTTTTTGCAGGGGTAGTATTTTCTATGACGGAACACAGACATAAAGTAACGTATGAAATAAATAAAATTGCAAGTTTGTTTTTCATTCCTATTTTCTTTGTTGTTATTGGAATGGGCGTTGATTTAAAACAAGCATTTTCAGCTCTTGGATTAGGTTCAATTATTATTTTAGCTGCAGTGATAGCTAAAGTTATTGGATGTGGTTTTGGAGCTAGAATTTCAGGATTCGATTCAAAACAATCTTTACAGATTGGAATTGGGATGGTTCCAAGAGCTGAAGTTGCTATAATTATTTCTAATTTAGGATTAAGTTTAGGAATAATTAATGAAAATATGATGGCGATTACAATATTGTTGGTTGTTAGTACGACGTTAGTAACGCCTTCTATGTTAAAATGGTCGTTTGAAAGATAAAATATAAGGAGTTTTTATGGAAACAAAAATCATTAGAATAGATAAGGATAATTATTTTAATAAAATATTGAATTATCCGGCAAAAGTTTTAAGTGAAGGTGGATTAGTTGCATTTCCTACTGAAACCGTATATGGATTAGGTGCAAATGCATTAGATGAAGAAGCACTATTTAAAATTTTCGAAGCTAAAGGAAGACCAGCTGATAATCCTTTAATAGTACATATTGCAAATATTGATGAACTTGATAGGTTAGTTGAGGAATATGGATTATTAGAAAAAAAAGTAATTAGTAAATTTTGGCCAGGGCCATTAACTATAGTGTTTAAGAAAAAAGATATTGTTCCTGAGATTGTAACTGCCGGACTAGATACAGTTGCTATAAGAATGCCATCAAGTAAAATTGCAAGAAAATTAATTGAACTTGCAAATGTTCCTGTTGCAGCTCCTAGTGCAAATCTTTCTGGTAAGCCTTCACCTACTGTGGTAAATCATGTAATTGAAGATTTAACAGGAAAAGTAGAATGTATTATTGATGGTGGCAATTGTGAAGTAGGCTTGGAATCTACTGTTTTGGATTTATCAGGAGAAATACCAACTATTTTAAGACCTGGTGGAGTTACTTATGAAAAGCTTTTAGAAGTGATTCCGAATGTTGTCTTTGATGAAGCTTTAATAAATAAAGATATGACACCTAAATCACCTGGGATGAAATATGTTCATTATTCGCCTGATGCAGAAGTTTATATTCTTGAATGTGATGATTTAAATAATCAAAAAATATTTGAAATAAATAGTTTGATAAAAGAAAAATTTAATAATAAAAAAATTGGTTTTATGGGAAGCAGACAATTTGTTAAGAAATTTAAAAACAATTTTACTGTTTCGCTAGGAAATAAAGAGGATTTAAATGAAATTGCATCTAATTTATTTAATGCTTTAAGAAAATTTGATGAACATGATGTTGAAGTTGTTATTTCAGAATCTTTCAGTAATGAAGGTATGGGATTAGCAATTATGAATCGTCTTAATAAATCAGCAGGTTATAAAACAATTAAAATATAAAATTATAAAATTATGGAGGTGTTTTTTTGAAAATTGCAATTGGTTGCGATCATGGTGGATTTGAGCTAAAACCTTATGTTGTTGAATATTTAATATCACGTGGTATTGAAGTAATGGATTTAGGAACTGGTTCAAACGAATCTGTTGATTACCCAGATTATGGAAGAGCTGTTGGAGAAGCTGTGGCATCTGAGAAAGCTGATCTTGGAATTGTTATTTGTGGAACAGGAATAGGAATTTCATTGGCTGCTAATAAAGTTCACGGTATTAGAGCTGCTGTTGTGAGTGACACATTTAGCGCAAAAATGGCAAGAGCTCATAACAATGCAAATGTATTGGCATTTGGTGCAAGAGTTGTTGGTAGAGGTTTAGCTCTTGAACTTGTTAGTGCATGGTTAGATACTGAATTTGAAGGTGGAAGACATCAACGTAGAGTTGATAAAATTATGGAAATTGAAAATTAATAAAAAGAGGAGATTATATGAGAAATGTATATGAAATGAATCACCCGTTAATTCAACATAAACTGACTCTTATCAGAGATAAGAATACAGGAGCAAAACAATTTAGAGAATTAGTAAAAGAAGTATCAACTTTGTTAGCATATGAAGTTACAAGAAATTTTCCGCTTGAAGATGTAGAAGTTGAAACTCCAATATGTGTAACTAAATCTAAAATTATTAAAGGTAAAAAAGTTGGAATTGTTCCAATTCTAAGAGCTGGACTTGGAATGGTTGATGGATTTTTAGATTTAATACCTGCTGCAAAAGTTGGACATGTTGGTCTTTATAGAGATCCAAAAACTTTAGAACCTGTTGAATATTATTGCAAAATGCCACCTGATATCTCTGAAAGAGAGTTAATCGTTGTAGATCCAATGCTTGCAACTGGTGGATCTTCAAAAGCAGCAATAAGATTCATTAAAGATAGAGGTGCAACAAATATTAAATTTGTATGCTTGATAGGATGTCCTGAAGGAATAAAGGCAGTACATGATGAGCATCCAGATGTTGATATATATATTGCTTCAATTGATGAAAAATTGAATGATCATGCTTATATTGTTCCAGGTCTAGGAGATGCTGGAGATAGGTTGTTTGGTACTAAATAAGGGGATGAACATATGAATCGTCGTGAAAAGAGAAATTATTATTTAGATATTGCTGAAACTGTACTTGAACGTGGAACGTGTTTAAGAAGGAATTATGGAGCTATAATTGTAAGTAATGATGAAATTATATCTACAGGGTATACTGGAGCGCCGAGAGGAAGAAAAAATTGTATTGATTTAGGTGTTTGTTATCGTATTGAAAATAATATACCAAGTGGTGAAAGGTATGAAATGTGTAGATCGGTTCATGCGGAAGCAAATGCGATTATTTCGGCTAAAAGAGATGAAATGATAGATTCAGTTCTTTATTTAGTTGGGAAAGAGAAAAATACAGGTGAATATGTAAAAAACGCAAATTCATGTACAATGTGTAAAAGATTAATAATTAATGCAGGAATAGATGAAGTAGTAGTTAGAGATGATAAAGATAAGTATAGAGTGATTGCTGTAGCTGATTGGGTGTATAATGACGATACATTACCAAATGGGTTAATTGAAAAAGTAGAATAAATTAAAAACCATAGTTTTTTTAAAAGCTATGGTTTTTTTGTAATATAGTTGATTGATTGACCAAATAAGAGTAAAATGTTATAAGGATGGACAAATAGGAGTGAGAAAATGATTAATTATTTAAATAGAGTGTCAGGACCTTTTTTTATAGCATTTATTCTTTGTTTGCTTTTTACACCAATTTCTATGAAAATTGCTAAAAAGATTAATGCAATAGATTTACCAAAAGATGAAAGAAAAATTCATACAAAACCAATACCAAGACTTGGAGGCATTGCAATATTTTTTTCTGCTATGCTTACAATGTTTTATTACACAAATTTTCCGGTTAAAACTGTGCTTGGAATTTCGCTAGGGGCTTTAGTAATTGTTATTACTGGAGTGCTAGATGATGTTTATAATTTACCGGCAAAAGTAAAGTTACTTATGCAGATAATTGCTGCAACGATTGCAGTTGCATTTGGTGTTAGGATTGAAATATTTACAAATTATTTTACAAATACTGAATATATTTATTTAGGTATTTTAGGTATTCCGGCTACAATTTTTTGGATAGTAGGTATTACAAATACAGTAAACTTAATAGATGGTCTGGATGGTTTAGCAGCAGGAACTACAATAATTGCATCTTTTACATTAATGTATATTGCACTTATTAACGGTAGAATAGAAACAGCAATTTTATTAGCTATAATAGCAGGGTCTTCGTTTGGTTTTTTACCGTATAATTTTAACCCAGCAAAAGTTTTTATGGGTGATTCAGGCTCATTGTTCCTCGGCTATTTTCTTTCTGTTGTGTCTATTTTAGGAGCTGTAAAAGGAGCTGCTGCAATTACTTACTTTTTACCTGTATTAGTATTGGGACTTCCAATATTTGATACAGCATATGCAATTTTAAGAAGAATAATTAATAGAAGGCCAATTATGGAAGCAGATAAAGGTCATTTACACCATAAATTATTAGATATGGGTCTTAATCATAAAAGAGCTGTTTTAGTACTCTATTTAATTTCAATTTTATTGGGTCTTACAGCTGTATTTTATTCTATAGATAGATATATGGATTCGTTAATATCAATGGGATTGGTATGTTTATTAGTTCTGATACCGATATACAGAGCATCTGATGTTGAATAGGAGTTGTTATGAAAGAAAAAATAAAAATTATGACAATATTTGGAACTAGACCGGAAGCTATTAAAATGGCGCCAGTTGTTAAAGTTCTAAAAGAAGATCCAATGATTGAACTTATTGTTTGTGTGTCAGCACAACATAGAGAAATGCTGGATCAGGTTTTAAAAAGATTTTCTATTATACCAGATTATGATTTGGATATTATGGAAGAGAATCAGACTTTAAGTAAAATAACTTCAAAAATTTTATTAGGGCTTGAGGAAGTGTTTAAAGTTGAAAGACCAAATATGATATTGGTGCATGGTGATACTACAACAACTTTATCTGCGACTTTGGCGGCTTTTTATAATGGCATTGATATTGGACATGTTGAAGCTGGATTAAGAAGTGGTGATTTATATTCACCTTATCCTGAAGAAGCAAATAGAGCGCTTACTGGAAGAATTGCGAATATTCATTTTTCTCCAACAGATGGAAATGTTTCAAATTTAATTAAAGAAAATATTAGTAAAACTAAAATAATAAAAACTGGAAATACTGTAATTGACGCACTTGTAAATGTCGTAAAAAATGATTATGTTTTTAAAGATGAATCGTTAAATAAGATAGATTATAAAAATAAGAAAGTTATACTTCTTACCGCTCACAGAAGAGAGAACTTAGGTGAGCCTATGGAAAATATTTTTAAAGCAGTAAAAAGATTGATTTTAGAAAATGATGATGTTGAATTAATATTTCCAATGCATCTTAATCCAAAAGTAAGATTGATTGCTAGAAAATATTTAGAAGGTAATGAAAAAATACATCTTATTGAACCACTTGATTACGAACCTTTTGCAAATTTAATGAATAAATCATATTTGATACTGACTGATTCAGGTGGGATTCAAGAAGAAGCACCAGCACTTGGAAAACCTGTTTTAGTATTAAGAACCGAAACAGAAAGACCGGAAGCTGTAGAAGCAGGAACGGTTGAAATGGTTGGAATTAATGAAGAATTTATATTTATTAAAGCAAATGAACTAATAAATAATAGTGAACTATATCAAAAAATGTCAAACGCTGTTAATCCCTATGGGGATGGAAAAGCATCTTTAAGGATTGTAGATGCAATAAAAAAACATTATTCTAATTAAAAGTTAATAAGGGGGGGAAATGAAAAAATTAATATCGCTCGAGGAAGCTGCAAAACTTGTAAAAGACGACATGACTATAATGGTTGGTGGGTTTTTAGGTGTTGGATCTCCAGAAAGAATTTTGAAAGAGTTAATTAAAAACAATGTTAAAAATCTAACATTGATTGCAAATGATACATCTTTTCCAGGTCAGGATTATGGAGATTTAGTTGTTCATAAAATGGTTAAAAAAGTAATTGTTTCTCATATTGGTACAAATAGAGAAACTGGAAATCAAATGCATTCAAAAGAATTAGAAGTAGTACTTGTTCCTCAAGGAACATTAGCTGAACAAATTAGAGCTTATGGAGCAGGTCTTGGTGCTGTAATTACACCAACAGGGCTTGGCACTGTGGTTGAAGAAGGGAAAGAAATTTTAGAGGTTGATGGTAAAAGATATATTGTTGAAAAGCCATTAAGAGCTGATATAGCATTAATCAGAGCAAGTAAAGCGGATAAAAATGGAAATTTGATTTATGATAAATCGGCTAGAAATTTTAATCCTATTATGGCTATGGCTGCTGATATTGTAATTGTTGAAGCTGATGAAATTGTAGAAGTAGGAGAACTAGATCCGAATTTTGTTATGACACCACATATTTTTGTTAATTATATAGTTGGAGATGATAAGTAATGGATAAAAATAAAGTAAAAGAGATAATTGCAAGAAGAGTTGCTAAAGAATTTAAAGATGGACAATTAGTAAATTTAGGTATTGGTCTACCAACTTTGGTAGCTAATTATATTTCTCATGATATTGATGTTACATTACAATCTGAAAATGGATTTGTTGGAATGGGAGTAGCACCAAAAGAAGGAGAAGAAGATCCTAATTTAACAAATGCTGGGGCACTTCCAACTACTATTAAAAATAGTGGAGCTTTTTTTGATAGTGCAACATCATTTGCGATAATTAGAGGTGGACATCTTGATTATACTGTTTTGGGAGCATTACAAGTAGATGAAAAAGGAAATTTAGCAAATTGGATGATTCCTGGTAAATTAGTACCTGGTATGGGCGGCGCAATGGATTTAGTAACAGGAGCAAAAAAAGTAATAATTGCAATGACGCATACTTCAAGAGGTAATGTTAAAATTTTAGAGGAATGTACTTTACCATTAACAGCTAAAGGACAAGTTGATATGATAGTAACTGAAATGGGTGTTATGAAGATTACTAATAAAGGTATTGTTCTTGTTGAAAAAAATCCGGAATTTACAGTTGAAGAAGTACAGGAAGTAACTTTTGCAAAATTAATAATTCCAGATGATATGAAAGAAATGGAATAAAATAAAACGAAATATTAAAAAATTGTAACAAAAGATTGATTATTTTTTGACAATCTTTATTAAGTATTGTATCATTTAAAATGAGAGATTCGAAAGTGGGTAGTTTGTGTCTAAATTAAAGTTTAAAGATTATGAAAATTTAACTCTGATTAGTCAAATAGCTTTGATTATGATTATACCTATTTTTGCTGGACTCTTTTTTGGAAAATGGTTAGATGAAAAATTACAAACTGGCAATATATTTCTACTAGTGATGATAATTCTTGGTGTAATTATTGCCTTTTTAAATTTATTTAAATATACAATGAAAGGTATAAAAAACAAAAATGACGAAGATGAATAGACTGAAAAAAACAAGAAATCAGATTGTTGTTTTAAGTTTGGTTTTAGGTGGAATTATAGCTCTTCTTCTGGGAATCTTTTTAGAAAATAAAATTGGAATTGTTTTAGGAGTAGCTTTTGGAACTTTGATTGCAATATTAAATTTTATTGAACTTGAAAAAACTTTAATAAAAGCATCTAAAATGATACCGAGGAAAGCACAGAGTTATACAACGAAACATTATTTTATAAGGTATTTAATCACTGGATTGGTTGTATTAATATCAATTAAAGCTGATTATATTAATGAATTTGGAACAATTATTGGCTTGCTGTTAATAAAATTTGTGATAATGATTACAAATTTATTTAATGATAAAGAGTATTTTAAAAGAATATTTAGAAAGGAGGGATAATTTTGAATGAAGGTTTTGGTCCACAAAAAGTATTTGAGATTTTTGGGATGCCTATTACAAATACTGTTACTGTAACATGGTTTATTATGGCTATTATAATTGGTGTTTCGTATTTGGCTACTAAAAATCTAAAAAAGAGAGCAAGTGGAGCTCAAATCGTTACTGAGTTAATTGTAACTGCAATTAACGATTTGACAGAACAAACAATGGGGAAAAAATTGAAAGCATTTTCTCCTTATATAGGAACTTTACTAATATTTCTTGGAATAGCAAATATTGCAGGATTATTTGGTGTTAGACCACCAACTGCTGATGTTAATACAACTATTAGTTTAGCGATTGTAACATTTGTTATGATTCATTTCTTTGGAATGAAGTACAATGGACTTAGCTACTTAAAAGGTTTTGCTGAACCGTTTGTTTTACTGTTACCACTGAATATTATGGGCGAATTGGCTACACCAATTTCGTTAGGTTTCCGTTTATTTGGAAATATTGTTGGTGGAATGATTATTATGAATTTACTATATGGTGCATTAGCTAATTTTACACCAGCGTTAATTGGAATTCCGTTTTTACAGGCGGGTATACCAGTTGCATTTCATATTTATTTCGACTTATTTTCAGGAGTATTGCAATCCTTCATTTTTGCAATGTTAACTATGGTATTTATATCAATAGCAGTAGATTAGTTTGAAGAGGTGATTAGATGGGATCTACAAATTTTATTTATACATTCCTTGAGTGGTTACTGAGCTTCGAGTCTAGAGCTTTGATTTTATCAGCTTCAGCTATAGGTGCTGGACTTGCAATGATAGCAGGAATTGGACCTGGAGTTGGTCAAGGATATGCAGCTGGAAAAGGTGCAGAAGCTGTTGCTAAAAATCCTGATAATAAGAAAAATGTAACAATGGTAATGCTTTTAGGAGCTGCAGTAGCAGAGACTTCAGGTATATTATCACTGGTAGTTGCACTTATTTTCTTATATGGAAATCCATTAGTTGATATAACTGGAGCTTCATTAATTGTTGGAGCGTCAGCTATAGGAGCAGGATTTTCTATGATAGCAGGAATTGGTCCTGGTATTGGACAGGGATATGCGGCAGGTAAAGCAACTGAAGCGATTGGTAAAAGACCAAAATTACAATCTGTTGTTATAAGAACGATGTTTTTAGGTCAAGCAGTAGCTCAAACTACAGGAATATATGCATTAATTATTTCACTAATATTAATGTTTGCTAACCCTTTGATTAAAGGGTATTAGGTAAGGAGGATTAGGATGGATCCAAATTTGGATAAAGCACTTGTGCTTGGATTTTCCGCAATAGCAGCCGGATTAGCAATGATTGCTGGTGTTGGACCTGGCATTGGTCAAGGTTTTGCAGCAGGAAAAGGAGCTGAGGCAGTAGCTAAGAATCCTAAAAGTTCTAAAAATACAACAATGGTAATGCTTTTAGGAGCAGCTGTAGCAGAGACTTCAGGTATATTATCATTGGTTATAGCTTTAATATTATTATATGGAAATCCATTAGTAACAACTACTGGATCAAAATTAATAATAATGGCATCAGCTTTAGGTGCTGGCTTTGCAATGATAGCTGGTTTAGGACCTGGTATTGGACAAGGCTATGCAGCTGGAAAAGCAACGGAAGCGGTTGGCAAAAGAGAGCGTCATCAGTCAGCTATAATAAGAACAATGTTTTTAGGGCAAGCAGTAGCACAAACAACAGGGATTTATGCATTAATAATAGCTTTAGTATTAATGTTTGCAAATCCATTAATTAAATTACTATAAAAATTAAAAAGAATGAATTTTTATTAAGGAGGAAATGATTATGGAACCAATTACTGGGAAAGCATTAGTATTGGCTTGTTCTGCAATAGGTGCAGGCTTGGCAATGATTGCCGGAATAGGACCTGGAATAGGTCAGGGTTTTGCAGCAGGAAAAGGTGCTGAAGGTGTAGGAAGACAGCCTGAAGTACAAGGAGATATAGTTAGAACAATGTTATTAGGTGCAGCAGTAGCTGAGACAACAGGAATCTATGGGTTAATTATAGCTTTAATCTTATTATTCGCAAATCCATTAATAGGATTATTATAAAATTCCTTAAAAAGGAGGAAGAATTATGAGTTTTGATTTAATAACAGCAAACTTAAGACTTGGTTTGGTAGAATTTAATGCAACCTTCTTTTTCCAGATATTTAATACATTTGTTTTATATTTATTTCTTAGAAAACTTTTGTTTAAACCTGTAACAGAGTTGATTGAAAACCGTGAAATGGAAATTGCTTCTGATATAGATAGTGCAATTAAGAAAAATGAAGAAGCAGAAGAATTAAAGAATGAATATAATCAAAAAATTAAAGATATTGAAAATGAAGGCAAAAAAATAATTAAAGAAGCTAAATTGATTGCAGAGACTGAAGCTTCAAAAATTATAGAAAAAGTACGCGAAGATGAAAAAGAGATAAGAGTTAAAAATCAAATGGAATTAGAAAGAGAAAAAGTTAAAGCAATTAATGAATTGAAAGATGAAATAAGCAATTTAACTATAATGGCAGCTTCAAAAGTTATAGGAAAAAATCTTAAACTTGAAGACCATATAGCCCTAATAGATCAATTTATTGATGAGGTAGGGGATACAAAATGGCAAAATTAATAGGTTCAACATATGCTAATTCATTATTTGAAGTAGCAGCAGAAATGGATGTTTTGGATAATGTTAGTAAAGAATTGAATTTTGTTACTGAAACTTTTAAAACTCAAAAAGATTTTTATCAATTTTTTATATCACCTAAAGTTTCTAAAACAAAAAGAAAAGAAGTTATTGGAAATGTTTATAAAGATAGATTATCAAATGAAGTTTATAATTTCTTAAAATTATTAATTGATAAAGATAGAGCAACTGAGATTTTTTCAATTAAATTGTTTTTTGATGCTTTACTTGATAAAAATAGAAATGTAAAAAGAGTTGTTGTTGAATCTGTTATGGAATTAACTGATGAACATAAGAGGAAATTAATTGAAAAATTATCAAAATCAACTAATAGTGAGATAATTCTTAAGAACATTGTGAGACCTGAAATATTAGGTGGTATTATTTTAAGAATTGATAATGAAGTAATTGATGACTCTGTTTTATCAAAATTGGATTCTATTGGAGATAGTATAACAAAAATAATTATTTAGTATGGGAGTGAGAAGATTATGAATCTTAGACCAGAAGAAATAAATTCTGTAATTAAGGAACAGATAAAAAATTATGAGTCTTCTCTTCAAGTTGAAGATACTGGTACTGTAATTCAGGTTGGCGATGGAATTGCAAGAATTCATGGCCTTGAGAAATGTATGGCTGGAGAATTATTAAAATTTCCTGGCGATGTATATGGTATGAGTTTGAACTTGGAAGAAGATAGTGTTGGAGCTGTATTATTAGGTTCAGATAGTAAAATAAACGAAGGCGATATAGTTAAAAGAACTGAAAGAGTAGTTGAAGTTCCTGTTGGAGAGGCAATGTTTGGTAGAGTTGTTAATGCATTGGGTCAACCTATTGATGGTAAAGGACCTATTAAAACTGATAAAACAAGACCGATTGAAGCAAATGCACCTGGTGTAATTGCTAGAAAATCTGTAAATCAGCCATTACAAACAGGTATAAAAGCTATTGATTCAATGATTCCAATTGGACGTGGACAAAGAGAATTAATAATTGGTGATAGACAAACAGGTAAAACAGCTGTAGCTATTGACACTATTATTAATCAAAAGGATACTGACGTATATTGTATTTATGTTGCAATTGGACAGAAAAAATCAACTGTTGTTCAATTAACTCAGAAATTAGAAGAATACGGTGCAATGGCTTATACTACTGTAGTATCAGCTTCAGCAAGTGAACCTGCACCACTTCAATATATGGCGCCATATAGTGGTTGCGCAATGGCAGAGGAATTAATGTATGAAGGAAAAGATGTTTTAATAATATATGATGATTTATCTAAGCACGCTGTTGCTTATAGAGCTGTTTCATTATTATTAAGAAGACCACCAGGTCGTGAAGCTTATCCTGGAGACGTTTTTTATTTGCATTCAAGATTACTGGAAAGGGCTGCGAAATTAAGTGATGAGTTAGGTGGAGGTTCAATTACAGCACTTCCAATTATTGAAACTCAAGCTGGTGACGTTTCAGCTTATATTCCAACAAATGTAATCTCAATTACTGATGGACAAATTTTCTTAGAGGCTGAGTTATTTGCTGCAGGTCAAAGACCAGCTGTAAATCCGGGAATTTCTGTATCTAGAGTAGGTGGAGATGCTCAAATAAAAGCTATGAAAAAAGTATCGGGTAAAATTAAACTTGACTTGGCTCAATATGTTGAATTAGAGTCTTTTGCCCAGTTTGGATCAGATCTTGATGAAGAAACTAAAAATATATTAGGTCATGGTAAAAGATTAAGAGAGATTCTTAAACAACCACAATATAGACCTATAGATATAGTAGATCAAATTATTACTATTTATGCTGTAATTAACAAGGAACTTATGGATATTCCTGTTGAAGATGTTGTAAGATTTGAAAGTGAATATAAGGAATTTGTAAATGAAAAATATCCTTCATTGAGAGATGAAATTAGAAAAGAGCAGAAATTAACTGATGAGATTGAAGAGCAATTGAAAGCATCTATCTCTAAATTTAAAGAAGGATTTAAAGTTACTGAAACTTCGAAAGTAGTAGTAGGTTAGAAACTTCTGAAAGGAGATAGTTATGGCAGGTGCTCGTGATATAAAAAGGCAAATCAAAAGTGTATCTAATACGAGACAGATAACTAAAGCTATGGAGTTGGTATCTACTTCAAAACTTAGAAAAGCAAAATCAAAATTAGATATTACTAAACCATATTTTGATACAGTTTTAGAAACAATAAGAAGTATTATTCAAAATGAAAGAAGTTTGAAACATAGATTTTTAACTAAAAGAGAATCTAAAAACACACTTTATATTGTTATACTGCTGATAGAGGACTATGTGGTGGCTATAATTCAAATATTTTAAAGGAATCAGTAAGACAAATTTCAGCTGATGATTCAAATGTGAAATTAATTACTATTGGAAAACAATCTAAAAATTTCTTTAAAAATTCACCACATAAAACAATTAAATCTTATATTCATATTTCAGAGAGTCCTGAATTTAGTGATGCAAGAAAAATTGCAGGAATTGCTTTGAAAATGCATGATGAAGAATTAATTGATGAAATTAAATTAGTATATACTAGAATGATTTCTAGTTTAAGTTTGCTTGCAACGACTTTAACTTTATTACCTGTTGAAGTTGATACGGAAAAAGGGAAAGATGTTGTTAATGACGCAATGAAAGATTTGTTTAAATTCATTGTAGATATTTTCTCAATATTTCTAAATAAATTATAAATATATCTTTCAACATTTCTCTCCATTAAAAGCTCAAAATTTCCCTCTTCATTAAATAAAAACCCATATTTTGATTCTTTTATTTGCATTACTAAGCTATCGATATTCTTTGAATAACATAATTTTTTTAAATCCTTATAATTCAAATTGCTTCCCGTCAGTAACACATAATTTAAAAGCTCTTCTGATGATAATTTATAATTTTTAAGTCCTCTATATATCCATTGAATATTTAACAAATCAGAATTTTTGCCAAGAACTTCTAAAATTGTATTTTCCTTAGATTTACCAATTGTTTTTTTCATTTCTTTATCAAGTTCTTTAAAATAAAAAATATCCAAACTCATTTCCATATAAAACAATCTGTTTTTATCATTTACATGATATGATAAAACTTCAAAATAATCAGTCTCTTTCAAATTGTCCACTAATTCATTCATATTTTTCGAATTGCTTAGTTTTTTATAATCTATATCCGAAAAGTTTTCATTTTCAAACATATGATATAATTCAGTAACACTTATTCCGCTATCAATCCTTCTAATATAAACCTTTAGATTTTCAACCTCATATCGCATGAAAATTTTCTTAAAAAGCTTTTTATAATCAAGTTGTAAATAACAAATTATTTTATCATATTTTAGCAGTAAATTATCATAAAATAATTTCTCTACACTTGAAAAATTGTATTTTTTTGAATTTTCAAATAATTTAGCGTATGAAGTATTCAATTTAAAGTATTCTACAATCGAATCTAAATTTTTAAGTTTTATCAAGTGTAAATAATCACTGTTTTTTAACATTTCACGTTCCATTACTCTTATTTTTGTATTTAACGCAGCAAAGTCAGCAACACTTTTCATATTTTAACACCTCAAATTAAATGTTATCCAAAATTTTAGTAAATATCTTACTCTTAATTTCCTCAATATTGTTATTCAATAAAAATTCTAATCTTTTAACTTCTTTCTCGGTATTCTCGTTTATCGTATCTACAACATCATTTTTCTCCAGAGTAATTTTTTCTTTTTCAATTTTCACTTTCTTTCTAGCTTCTTTAAAATATTCGCGTTCTATTTCTCTTCTTTTAAGGGAAATTTCTTCGTTGTATTTTTTCTTAAGAAAGGACTTTTCATTTTCCTTCTTTGATGCTTCGATATCAATTTTCAGAATTTCTTCTAATGTTCTTTCAATATCATTGCTTTTCATTTAAAACACCCCCATACTCTATAATACCACTTTTTGATACATAATTAACAACTTATTTACAAAAAAAAACAGGCGTTTAATCCTGTTTTTTATAGCTATTATTTTTCAATTTAACTAATCTACAATAACAACATTTTTAGCTTGAAAAAGTTCATCTGATATCTTTACACCTGAGATATAAACTTTATCACCTTTTTTAAAGTCGATAGCCTTAAAATTGCTGTCCGTGCTAAAACCAACTTTAATATTTTCATTGTTTTGATTTACTACTTCAATTAAATTCAATTCTAAATAAATATTTTCAACTACACCGCTAAATTTAATTTCTTCAACTGGTTTAACTAAACTTATTTTAGAAATTCCCATAGCATTTACATTAAGCTCACAAGTCCTTGAAAGTCTTAAATCGTAAATCCCTAAGTCCTCATCTGTATTAAAATCTACAATTTCTGTGCTATCAAGAATAGTAAATCTTTCAGACAATCCGTTTTCCTTAACTATAACAATACTTGGAGTGTTTGAAATTACAATTTCGCTAATTGTACCACTAACTACAGATTTTTTTCCAGTTGATTCAACTTTTACAATTTTTCCATAATTTAAATATAATTTTACTATTTCGCCTCTTTGAACCGCTTCATCAATATTTTCAGCAGAACCTATAAATTCGGTTCCATCACTAAGTTCAACTTTAACAACATTATTAGCATCTACTGGTCTAGTTAATACTCCAGTTAAAATACTATTTTCACTATATGCTTTAATTATTTTTGCATCTAAACCTGAATAATCAACAACAACTTTATAATTCTCAATTAAATTTTCAACTGAGCTTTCTTTTTCGTCAATTTTAACATATGTAGACTCAAATATTTTTAAATATTTATTATTTCCATCTATATCAGTAATCGCCATTACTTGATATGATTCTACATCAGTTACGAATTTTTTAGAAAGCTTGATAATCGTACCTTCAATTTTTTCGTATGTTTGAGTTACATTAATCTCAATAATTTTATCATCTTGATATGAATATGTTACACTTTGTAAAGCTTCTAAATTTGAAATATTAGCTTTGTTACCATTAATATTTACTTTAGTATTATCTAAATCATAAACATGTGAACTATTATTATTATCTTTTATTTCAATAATATTCATTGCTTCATGAATATATGAAATTTTTCCTGAAGCTTCAATAATATTGCCAATTTTAGTTTCAGTATTTTCAGATGGAACATCGCTATTTTTTATTGCACTATCAAAACCATTTGCAAATACAGCTAAAACCACTCTATTTAAAACTTGATTCGGGTTAAATTTACCTTCACTATCACCTTTGTCTGAAACTATATTATGTTTTATCAACAAATCTACATAAGGTGCTGCAACTTTAGTTATTTCAAATTGATCTTTATAATCAAAAGAAATAATATCATCATATAAATTTTCTTTTTTAACTAAATTCAGTGCTTTCGCGTAAAAAACTGAAACTTCAATTTTTGACACTGAAGATAACTTTGAATCTTCAATAAAATATTTCAATTCAGATTCTGTAATAATGTTATTTTTTAAAGCAAATGCAACTGCAGGATAAACCTCTCCGTTGCTATAAGGTGCAAGCATTGGTGGAATTCCAATTTCCTCCATTACACTTTTATATTCATTAACTAAAGCTGTTACATCGTCAATATTTAACACTTTATTATTTTTCATTGCCTTATAAATTGTCAATATTGCTTCAAGCTTTGTTGCTTCATTACTCGGATAGAAATTCCCATCATCGAAACCCTCCATAACCGAATTTGCTGAAACTTTTTGAATTATATTATAACCCCAAAATTCACTTGTAACATCTGAAAATTCAGAAACAGCAAAACTCATAGGCACACTTATCAAAAGTAGCACTAAAACAACTGAAATAATTTTATTTTTAAACATAAATCGCCTCCAAATACTATACATTTTTATATATTATACCATTTTTTTTTAACTTTTTTATTACATTTCAATTACTTTATTATTTTTAATCATTAATTCTTTTTTTCTATATCAAATAAAAACTTTTTTTAACTTATCAGTACATATAACTTCCTTTGAAATGAATTTAAATGTTTAATTACTGTATTTTGGTGTATATATATTGTAAGTAGTGTTGTAAGGAGGCACAATATGGAAAACTTATCGACAACCGAAACGTGGACTAAAAAAATTACCGATTTTTCTAGTTTATCATTAAATATCCAAAATAAAATTGATGAAATTACAAATACTCATAACAATATAAATCCTCTCATCTTAAAAATACCTTTTAAAAAAAATCAAAATTTATCCGAAACATTTATTTTATCATTTGACTCATCGCTTTATATTCTTGAAACTTTAGAAAAAGAAGTAATTACAACTGAATTTAAATACGATGACATTAACTATGTTGAATTAACAATAATTCTTTTAAATTCATCATTATTAGTTAATAATGGATTAATGAGCAAAAAAATTTACTTTAATACAGCAAACGAAGAATACTTTCATACAGTAATCAAAAAAATTAGAAATCATCAAAACAACCAGTATTTCAAAGATTTAAAGTCATCAAAGTTAGATTATTTGAAAGATATTGATTTAAAACTTTTCAATTATTCAAAATATGCAATGAAACGTCGAGAAGATATTATCGACACAGTATATCAATCAGGAAATAAAAAACAAAATATTGAAAGCAATCTAACAATTCTAAGTACTAATGAACTTGTTTTTATAAAAGAAGCTGATGAATTAAACAAACCTAATACTAGTTTATAT
>JAUCFZ010000023.1 GCA_030377915.1 Clostridiaceae bacterium HSG29 | reverse complement strand
TAAACATAAACACAAAAGAGCACTCGCACTTACTTCACGTAAATTAATTCGTTTGATTTTTGCATTGCTGAGCAATAATCAACTTTACTCCGACAAGTATGTTGGAAGTAATGTAATTGAATAAATTATCTGCCTTCTGAATTTTCTGTTTTTAGTTGGTTATTTTGTGATGCAAAATTTTATATGTTTTTTAGCTTTTTATCTAATTTTTTATCTTGACATATTACCGGATTGCTTTTAATTTATATTCATCATTTCAATAAATTGTCTCCCAATTTCTTTATCAAATTGCGTTCCTAAATTATTTTCAATTTCTATTAATGCTTGATCTATATCTATTTTAGCACGATAAGATCTTGAAGAAATCATTGCATCAAAACTGTCAGCAATTGAAACTATTTTTGATTCAATAGGTATTTCGTCACCTTTTAAACCACCTGGATAACCTAAACCATCTATTCTTTCATGATGACAAAGTACATATTTTGCAATGTCTTTTGTTGCTTTTGATTTTCTTAAAGCCATATATCCAAATTCAGGATGCTTTTTAATTGTTTCATACTCTTTAAAAGTAAGTTTTCCATCTTTAGTAATAATGTCTTTATTTATAAGTATTTTACCAATATCATGCACAAGACCTGTCCAATATATCTCATTTACTTTTATATCGCTAAGCCCCATATGTTTTGCAAGTTTACTTGATAAATTCGCAACAGATTCAGAATGACCTTTTGTATAATCATCATGTATCTCTAACATTTGAACTATTGAAAGTATAAGTTCTTTTTGGAAGTTTTCATTTAACTCATGAATGCTTTCGCCTAAGAAATAAGATGCAGCTAGTTTTTTAAGCACACGTAAAATTCTAATTGAATATTTTGAAAATATTTCTTTTGAATCCTCACCTATATCAACTATTAAACCGCAAATACTATCTTCATTTTCACTGAAAGTTAAAAAAATTCTTTTATCTGATTTAATAAATTGATTCCTTGCATTTCCATTTAATTTTTTTTGCACATCAATTAGAACTTCATGTAGTTTCTGATCTTTATAATTTTTAAAATTAACAATTTTTAGTTTATCATTTACTATTTTAAAAACAACACCACATTTAGCTTCAGGAACTAATTCCAAAGTTTCATTTAAAAGTTCCGCTAAAAACAAATCATTACCATTAACAAATACCCTTTTAATATTGAAACTTAAAAAATTAATAAGGTTTTCAAATTTACTCGCTAGATTTCCAATATTTTTATTCGCCTCTTTTAATTCCTTTGTTTTGCGATAAATTTCAACTCTTAATAAAATAAAAATCAATAAAGAAAATAAAATAACTAAAATAATTACATTAATATTTTCTCTATAAAATTTCTTAAAATAATTTACTTTTTTATTTTTTAACCAATAATTATATCTATCATAATAATATGAATTTTTATCATTAATTAAAACATTCAACTTTTCATCAATTATTAATAATTTTTCATTATTTTCACCTTTAAGCGTTGCATATTTTACACCGCTTGCAGCAAAAACTAAATCTGTATCAACAATATTTTTATAATCATATATTTGATTTACTGTTAAACTATTAATAACACCCGCATTCACTTTGTTTTTTTCAACGGCTTTTAAAACCTCTTCATAAGTATCAAACGGAATATATTCAATATCAAGTTTAAAAATGTTTGTCATTTCAATGATTCCATTATCTTCAACAGCATAATAATCACTATCAAGATAACCAATTTTAAGATTATTTAAATCTAAAAACGAATCAACTTTATATTTTTTATATACACATAATTTCCCATAATTTAAAAGAAGTGGCGTATCATTAAAATCATATATAATATCTCGTTTTTCACTTTTTAAAATATCTACTACTATATCTACTTCGCCTGAATTTAGTGAATCAAGGGTTTCTTTCCATGACCCATATTTATAATTAATCGTATAATCACTATCTTTATAAATTTCATTAAATATCTCTACAAAAAAACCTGCAGAATTACCATCATCATCCTGAAAAACCAATGGATAATCATCATAGTATCCTACATTTATAGTATTATTTGCAAAATTTGGGAAAACAAAAAAAGACAAAATAGATATTACTGAAATTATTATTCTAATCATTGTCTTCTTTTTCATATTATCCCTCCATACAACCTATATTATACCATAATATATGGGGAATTAATAAATTCTGTTTTTTTTGTAATATTTTCTTAATATTTCATCTCTTCTCTAACTACCGTTGAATTTCTAACAACAAATTTATAATCAAGTGTCGTATTAGTTATTTTTTCTTTATTATCATTTATTATCATTTCATAGATGGTTTCCATAGCAATTCTACCCATTTTGAAAATTGGTTGCTTTACAGTAGTAATTGACGGGATAAATCGTTTAGCAAGTGGTATATCATCAAAACCCACTACGGAAATATCCTCTGGTACTTTTAAACTAGAATCTATTATTGCTTTAATGGCTCCTGTTGCCAATTCATCTGAAAAACAAAACATTGCATCTGGATGTTCTTCTTTTTTTAACACTTCCATCATACCATCATAAGCCGCTTGAAAATGGAAATCAGAATCAATAATATAACTTTCATCAATTAACATTAAATTATCATTTAAAACTTGTTTATAACCTCTAAGTCTATCAATACAAGTATTATCATCTTTATCAGCTCTAATTACACCTATTTTTTTATGTCCTGTTTTTACAAGATAATCAACCGCCTCATATGCAGCTTTATAATTATCAATATCTATATTTGGAACAAAAGGCATTCCTTCACCCTCAAAAATTCTATTTACTGTAACAATTGGTTTTCTAAATTTTCTTATAAAATCTTTTTGAGCTTCAGTAGTATGAAAAGTAGTTAAAATTATAGCATCAACTTCTTTTTCTTCAAGTAAATTAAGAAATTCCATTTCTAACTCTGTTTCTTTAAAAGTATTACATAAAAATACATTATAACCATTATCATGAGCAGTTCTTGAAATTCCTCTTACAAGTTCTGAATAAAAAGAATTACTTAAATCTGGAATTATAAGACCAATAACCTTCGTTTCTTTTTTTGATAAACTTCTAGCTATTGAGGAAGGTCTATAATTATTCTTTTTAATTACCATTTCAACTTTTTTTCTTACCTCTTCACTTACAGGATTGGTATTGTTGATTACTCTTGAAACAGTTGCTTTTGAAACGCCTGCTTCTCTAGCTATATCTTTCATAGTAATTCTTTTCATTAAGCTCATCTTCTTTCATGATTTCAATTCATTCTAATTAATAATTTTTATTTTAGTTTTTTTATCTAGTTTTATTTTTTTTGTTCTATCATAAAAAACTATTTCTTCTCCATCTATCAATTCATAAATAATACTTTCTTTATTTACATTCACTTTTAATTTGCTTTCTTTATATTTAATAATAAATGCATATTCACCAAGTTCCTCAGTAGTTTTTGGATTAAAGAAAAGTCCTTTTTCATCAATTCGCATTCCTCCAAAACCATATACTAAACCTATCCATGATCCACCCATTGCAGCAGTATGAATACCATGGTTTGAATTATCATGAGAATTATCAATATCAAGTCTAACATTTTTAGTATAAAGCTCATATGCTTCTTTTAAATAATTAATTTCACATGCAATTACAGAATAAGTATTATATGATAATGATGAATCGTGAGTTGTAATATCGATATAATAATCATAATTATTTCTTTTTATTTTTTCACTTACATCTTCACCTACAAGAAAATCAGCTAAACAAACATCAGCCTGTTTACATACTTGATGCTTATAAATTTTCATTGGATGATAATTTAATAATAAAGGATAGTCCTCTTCTTTTGTATTTTCAAAATCCCATTTTTCTTTTTGAAGGAAATTATCATCTTGAGGAATTACCTTTAATTTATTATCAAAAGGTAAATACATATTTTTATGTGCTTTTTTAAATTGTTTCATTTCATCTTTAGAAATATCAGTCTTAAACTCTTTATTATAATTATAGGCTGCTAAAAAATTTCTTTTTGCCATTTTATTTGTATAATAATTGTTATTAACAATAGCTGTATATTCATCAGGCCCTGTTACTCCATCAATTCTAAATTCATCGTCTTGATTGAAATATCCTACTTCAAGGAAAAATCTTGCTGTTTCATTTAAAATTTCTAGTCCATAATCTTCCATAAACTCTTTATCATCAGTCACTTTATAATACATATCTACAGCATATGCGATATCTGCGTTAATATGATATTGTGCAGTTCCTGCAGGATAATAACCAGAGCATTCAATTCCACTTATAGTTCTCCATGGAAATTTAACTCCTTTATTATAACCTAATTCTTTTGCTCTTTTTTTACCTTCTTCAATAGTTGAATATCTATATTTCAAAAGATTTTTAGCAATTTCCGGTTTTGTAAAAAGAAAGAAAGGAAATATAAATATTTCAGTATCCCAGAAATTATGACCTTCATATCCTTCTCCTGTAAGTCCTTTTGCAGCAATTCCAAAAGTCCCCTCACTGTTTACACTCTGTAGTAAATGAAATAAATTAAATCTAATTCCTTGAGTAAGTTCATCATCATTTTTAACTTCAATTAAAGAATTCTTCCAAAATTCATCTAAATACTCTTCTTGTTTCTTTAATTGATAATCAAATGTTTTTTCTTCCTCTAAATAATCTTCTCTTAATTCATTTAAATATATCTCATTAATTTTAATTACACTTATTGTATCATTTTTTTTACCATTAAATTGTATTTTCTGTGTAAATTTTTCTATTTCACTAACTTCAGATGTTATAAAGTCACCACTTAATATATTTACTTCTTCTAAAACAGTTAATTCTTTTTCTGTTTTAAAAGTTTTAAAAGTATAACCATAAACATCTCTATCAATTATTTTATTAACCACTTCAAATGTTTTAGTAGTAATAGTAGCAACTCTTGGATCATCTTTAGCATCAAGGGCAAATGATTCATTATTTAAAAAACTAATTACTTCAATTGTTCCATCAAAATTAATAGGTGTAATATCATATTTAATAAAAGATAAATTTTTATTATTAAACGATACAAGCGCAGTAGCTTTTATTTTCACTTTTCTATTGTTTTTACTATAAATATAATTAGTTTCAAGTATTCCTTTTTTTATATTTAATTTTTTACTATATTCAGATAAATACTCTTCTTCAAATTCACAAATCTCACCTTCAATAGAGAAAGTAATATTTCTTGGGTCAGGAATATTTATCATGCTTTCCGTAATATCTGGAAACCCATAAAGTTTTTCTCCGTATTTTATTTCATGTTCTTCGTAAAAACTATTATTAAAACATCCTTGTGTCTTTGAAGTTTTTTCATAAAATGAACCTCTAAAACCAATAAAACCATTCCCTAAAGAAAATAGTGTTTCGCTATGCCCTTCATTTTGAGGTAATTTATTCTCTTCTATAATATAATTTTTCATGTTTACTCCTTTATCTATGTAACAAAAGGGAGCTAAGCCCCCTTTATAATAATATTTGTTAATACTATTTAATGGAACCTGAAACCATTCCTTTAATAATATGTTTTTGTAAAAATATAAATAATACTATTACTGGTGCAGCCGCCATAAGTACAGCTGTCATAATTAAATCCCATTTCTTAACGAAAGATCCAGCAAAGTTCTGAATTGCAATTGGAATTGTTTGAATATCTTGTCCTACTCCTAATACTAATGAAGGTAATAGGAAGTCATTCCAAATCCATATTGCATTAAGTATTATTACAGTTACAAATATTGGTTTTAAGATAGGCATTACTATTTTAAAGAATATTTGAGGTTTTGAACAACCATCAATTGTTGCAGCTTCTTCAAGTTCCTTTGGAATCGATTTAATAAATCCATGGAACATAAATACAGCTAATGGAGCACCAAAACCAATATAAGCAATAATCATACCATGATATGTTCTTAACATATGTATTCCGGTAACTTCATGTATCACTCTAAAAAATGATACCAAAGGAAACATTACTACTTGAAAAGGTATAATTAAACCACTAATAAATAGCATAAAAATAACAGTTGATGTTTTTGTTTTATTTCTAACTAAAACCCATGCTGCCATTGCAGAAAATACTGAAATAGTTAAAAGCGATCCTAATGTAATTATTGTAGATGATAATACACTTGAAGCATATTTTACAGTAGGTTTAGTCCAAATTATTTTAATATTCGTCCATAATTGACCCCAATCATCAGGTCTTTTTAATGGATCCATAATTATTTCAAGAGAAGCTTTTGCTGAATTTATAACTACAATAAAGAATGGAAACATTGTTAATAAAAATAAAATTAATGTTAATATAGTTAATACAATACTTACTACTTTTTTCTTATTCCCCATTACATTTCCACCTCTCTTTTCTTGTTATAATATACTTGGCCAATTGAAACAACAGATAGTACTAAGAAAAATATAATTGCTCTTGCTTGACCTTCAGCCATATTATTATATTTAAATGCTACATTGTAAATGTGAACTGCTAACATCTCAGAAGAATTTACAATTTCACCTTTATACATATCGGAAGGTCCACCTTTTGATAAAGCAATAATTATATCATACTGTTTAAATGCATTTACTAAAGTTAAAAAAGAAGTAATTGTAAATGCTTGAGCTATCATTGGTAACGTAATACTTTTAAATTTATGAAAGAAATTTGCGCCATCAATATCTGCAGCTTCTAATAACTCTTGTGGTACATTCAATAAAGCAGCAACATAAATCATCATAATATATCCTGCATATTGCCAAGTAAATGCCATAATTAGACCAAATAAAGTTAATGTTGGATCAGCCAATATTAATAATTCTTCTAAAGCTGGTATTCCTAAATAAGCTCCTGCTGCAGGAACAACACTTTTAAAGATAAATTGCCATATATAACCTAAAACGATTCCGCCAATTAAGTTTGGTATAAAAAATCCTGCTCTAAAGAAATTTTTGAATTTTATTTCTCTTGTTACTAAAAATGCAAATAATAGAGCCATTCCATTAATAGTAATTACACTAATGGCAGTGAATAGAAATGTTCTCATAAAAGAATATTTAAAAGCAAAATCTGAAAACATTGCTTTATAGTTTGCAAATCCAACCCAATTTGATTTTAATCCAGCAACAGCTGTCCAATCTGTTAACGAATAATAAATCCCCATAGCAAATGGAATAACTACTACTATTAAAAATGAAATCAAAGCCGGTGCCAAAAAGAGCCAATAATATAGTCGATTATTTTTTTTCATAATGCCCCTTTCAAATTCTTATTAAAAAGGTGTGATTAATAATCACACCTTTAAAGTTCACACTTGAGTATTATTATTCTATTTCTTCAATCTTTTTCTGTAATTGATTAATAAATTCTGCTTTGTCAATATCGCCTTTTGCAAACGCTTCGTATAAAGGAGCAATTGTTCCCATTCCGAATCCATCAGGCATATCATTTTGTAACCAAGTATAAGCACCATTATCAACTTTTAACCACTCTGCAACATTTGAAGACAATGGAGCATCTGGCATTAAAGTAACATTTTTAAATGCAGGTACCATTTTAGCTTCATTAACCATGTAGTTATGTCCTAATTCATTAGTAGCCATAAAGTTTAAGAAATCATTAACTGCATCTTTATTTTCACTTTCATTATTAAGAACGTAATAAGAAGGAGCTCCAATAAATATTGCATTATGCTCTCCATAAACTGATGCGTGAGGAGCAAATCCCATATTGAAATCTACACCATTAGACATTAACCATGGGTCAATCCAGTTACCTTGATGAACGAATGCAGCTTTTTGAACACCAAATTGTCCTACTTGAGAATCATAGTTACCAGTTAACAATACTGCTTTATCAGCATAGTTAAATAATAATTCAACCCAATCAGCATATTCAGTTAAACGATCAACATCAGCTTCACCATTATTTAATTTGTCAAGAACTGTAGTGTCACCATAAGGTAATCCTGCAGATAAATATCCATTAAAGTTATGAAGACCTGTTACCCATCTCATATCAGGACCAGCAGCCATAGCTACTACAGAGTCAATTCCTAATTCTTCTTTCATTGAATCAATTTTTTCAAAAGCAGCTTTATAAGCTTCTTGAGAAGTTAAGCTTGCAGGATCTACGCCAGCTTTTTCTAACATATCAGCATTATATGCCATACCCCAAGCTTCTACAGCAACTGGGAATCCAAAAGTATTTCCTTCAACATTAAATGCTAAATCTGTTAAACCCATCCACTCTTGTCCTTCAAATGGAGCTAATTTAGATTTCCAAGTGTTATATCCACCCATTCCTTCGATAACGAAGATATCAGGTTGACGATCTGATTGGAATTCAGCTTTTAAGTTTTCAGCATATGGTGAATCTCCACCAGAAGTTTTAACTGTTACTTTTACTCCTGTTTCTTCAGTATACTTAGCTGCAAATTCAGTAAGTTGCTCATGAATTTCAACTTTATTTTGATAAATTACTACCTCTTGATCTTTAGCTGGTTCTTCTGCAGGTTCTTCAGTTTTAGCAGGTTCCTCTGTTTTAGCTGGCTCCTCTGTAGTAGATGAACATCCAGTAAACGAAAGAGCTCCAAATACTAGCATTAACACTAACATTAACGATAAAATTCTTTTCATGTTTTCCTCCTATAATCCCATAATATTATTAAAATTTTGTATTGAGTTACATATATTTATAACATGTAACCGGTTTCATAAGGACATTATATTATATATTTCAGAAATGTCAAGAAATAAAAAAAACCTTTTCCTAAAGAAAAAAATCAACAAAAAAACCATCTGCAATAAGCAAATGGTTCTGAATATCTATTAAAATTCACTTAAAATAAACCTTCAATAATCGCTAAGCATCTCTTGAAGAATTTTTCCTCTCGGCAATTAACAACATACTCAGCATTTCTATGCGTCAAGTCTACAGCACGAATTTCCTCACACTTTATATATCCTTTTGTTGAGTATTCGTTTGGAATTAGAACATGTAACGGTATATTGCAATTAGTCGTTGTAATTGGAACTATTAATGCTAGAACTAATTTACTATTAATTATATCATTACTTACAACAAGAACAGATCTTCTTCCCTGTTGCTCATGACCTTTTGTTGGATTTAAAGACACCCAATAAATATCTCCTTGTTTCACTTGTCTGTTATTAATCTTCATCATAATGCCATTCTTCCTCACCAACAAGATCCCAATCTTCTACATCATCATTTGTCTGAATGTTCTTCACATCAAAGTCTTTTAGCAAACTGGCAACCAATTCTCTTCCTTTTAACTCTGGTTTTCTCACAATTAAGATATCATTCTCAATTGTCAATTCCATTTTATCTCCACAATGTATGCCTAATGTTTCAGCAATAATTTTAGGAATTCTAATCGCTTCACTATTCCCCCACTTATTTAGTGTAACCAACATATCATCGCCTCCTCTGTATATACATTGTATCATTACCGTATGTAATAGTCAATTTTTAAGAGTTAAAAAATTTAATTCTATCATATATTCTATTATTAACAAAAAAACCATCTGCAATAAGCAAATGGTTAATATTTATTAATAATTTTTTCTCTGTAATCAATAGTAATTGTATCTTTAATATGATCTATAAAATTTGCTATAAGTGCTGTAGCATCTGCCTTATTTAAATAAACGTCTGGTCTAAAAGTGCCATCTGGATATCCATGAACAAGTCCAATTTCATTTGCAACATACACTGAATCTCTTGCCCATTTAGGAATCATTCTATCATCAGTAAAAGTAGTTGTATAAGGTGGCATTGGAGCTAAATATTCAAGCCCTAACGCATTAACCATTATTTTAATTGCTTCCGCCCTTGAAATAGGTCTATATGGTTTAAAATAACCATATTCTCCATTAATTATTTTTCTTTCTTTTAAAAACTTAATATAATCATAATCGATATCACTGTTTTCAACATCGAAAAATAATTTGTCAGTATTATCCCTATCTCTTATTATTTGATCAGTTAAATCTGATTTCTCAATATCCGCAAGTGCATTCGCTATAGCTTTCCCAAACATAATTCTATTCATTTGTGAATTCGGAGCAAAATACTCATTTGAATTATCAAATAAACCAAGAGAACTTAAAAGAAAAATATTATCTTCTGCCCAATGCCCTCCAATATCAACTATTTTAGGACTTATTAGACTTTCATAATTTGTTATTACATCTTTTGTAATGTTTTTTTCGCTTTCCACTCTATTTAATTCATCAATAGTTGAATCAGATGTTGTAGGTAAATTATAAGTACATTGCACTACATTTTCCATTGTATTATTTTTTACGTAGCTTCCTCTAAATGAAATGTTTTGTGGATCATTCTCTATATATTTAAATCTTTTTTTATCAATAGATGAATTTTTTGTTGTAATCGTTGCACTCCATGTAGGGTCAGCATCAAAAGATGACTCTTTCATTGTAATATTATGTTCAAGAATTAAAGTCTCACTATCGCCCCAATAATGACTATATCCAATATCTGTAAGCGAATTTATTTTATGAACAACTACACCTTCATTTGTTGTTGCATCACCATTAATATAATATTTTCTTTCAAAATAAACATTCCCAGAATAATAATCAACAGCTGGTGTATTATCAATTAACTTTGATCTATCAAATAAAAAACTACCTAAATTATATGAAACTCCACCTACAGTTATTGATTCATCTATTTTATTTATATCCGCTTTATAAATTGTTTGACTTAATTCACTATCAGTTTTATTTGTAACATCATAAGTGATTTCTCTTGTTAAGGTTACAGATTCATCACTATTTGAAAGTTCAAAAGAAAAGGTACGCGAATAGCTATCTTTATCAGGAATCTCTGAAACCTCACAAGTTCCTGATAAAAGTATTGGTTTCCCCGTTAAAAAGAAATACTCTGAATATTCATTAACACCCTCATCCATTGTAGGGTCACCCACTACACCTGCTTCATAAGTAACAATATCAGCAAATGAGAATGATGATATAAGAAGCAAAAATATAATTATAATTAATGTTTTTTTATACATATTATTCATCCTCTACAAATATAATTAATGCATCCTCTTTAATTCTCATTAGATATAAATAATCTCCAATTTCTACATCTGATGGTTTAATTTCTTCATTTCCTTTAATTATTATAGCATCAGTATATTCAAAATAAGTATCTGAGTCATTTGGAACCCAACCACCTTGATAACCCATATAATCATGAGTATCAGTAATTTTATATCTTTTATAAAGATCCATTTTTTCAACAAGCATTCCTCTTGTAAATACTGATGTTTTCAAAGTGTTATATAATTTTTCATTTGCTTTTTCAACAGTTGAATTTCCATTATCTAAATCTTGATTAGCCATTAAACCAAGATGTCTTAAATTCATTCCAATTATTCCAAAATTACCATTTGTAACAAAATAAGAATAATACTTTTCATATGGAACACCTTTTGAATCAGTAGATTTATTTTCAACTTTTGAATAAGAACCATTAAATAATTCGTTTTTAGTTAATTCAACTATATTATCTTGATCTGTAATATCCTTTACTATTGATTCAGTAAATAAATAATACTTTCTTGATTCATCTGTCTCTATTTGATTGAATTCATTACCACTTATTGAAGTGTAATTAGATAAAGTTATTGAATTATAATTTACATCTTCTAAAGTTCCAAAATGAATATTGTCAAATATCTTATCACCCATTGTAGTTACTTTTATAAGGTTTGCAGTATTTGCTCCTTTATAAAATTCACTAACAACTAATACCGAATCATCTTTATCTAATAAATCAGTAGATATTAATCTTCCATCTTTAATTACAATTGTTCCTTCGTTATAATTAACATTCATATTGTTATCAAGCTCAAATTTATTAATAGTTTTATCTATAGTATCAATTCTATCGGAAATTACAAATTCTCCACCATCTTTAATAGAAATTTTAATTCCATTTTCATTACCATATGAATTTTCAACTACTACATATATTGTTTCACCTTTAAAAGATCTAATTAAATCTTCTAATTTTACTACCTGGTCACCATTATAAATTCTTACATTATCATCAATTGATAAAGATTTATTATAACTGTCTAAATCAATCCATTCAGTGTTTTTTAAATACTCAGGTTTTGATATATCAAGAGTCATATTGCCTTGATTAACACTTTGTAAAATTCCTTTATAAATTTGCTTAACAAGTCTCTCTTGACCATCAACTTCTATTTTTGAAATTTCATCAGAATAAATATCATCAAAATAAATTTTTACATTATCGCCTTCTTTTAAAGCGATTTCACTTATATTTCTTCCTTCTTTCATTAAAATTGTATCTTCAGTCATTTTATAATACTCTTTATCTCCATTATTTAATTCAAAATAAACTCCAAATGCATATTTTCTATATACTTTGCCTGTTTGTACTTTACCATATTTTGGAATATATCCTGGATTAACAAATGTTTCAGAGTCTATCATTGTAATATAACCATTATTTACTTGAAGTTTAACATCCTGTCCATATTTAAGGTTTGATATTAAGGCAGGTCTATCATTTATTTCAACTCCACAATATTTTGAAACTGGGTATTTTATTACTCTATCATTATAATCAAATACTTCAATATATTCATCGCCAACTTCTCTTATAGTTCCACTAACAAGTTCCGTTTCAAATTCTCCAACTTTAATATATATTATTTTATTATCATCTTTTACAAGTAATGCAATTTTATCATTAACTTCTAAAAGATCAGTTCCTGATGCTTCACCATTTTTATAAACAGAAATATCATTTTTAATTCCTGTTGCTAAATCAGTATCAACAATTAAATCATATGTGTTTCCATTAATTGTTGCAATTCTAATTCTTTTTCTATTTATTATAGTATCAACACCATTTTGTTTTTCATCAGAAATGCTTTTTACTGTTGCTAGTAAAAGATTTGTATTTTCCTCATTTTTCTGAATTTCTTGTATTTTCTTAAGTATAGAATTATCGTTTAATACATCTACAAAATATACTTCATCATCTTTTATAAAATAATTAATTTCATCTCCAAGCGAAACATTTCTACTTGAAGAAACAATACCATTTTTATATGAAGCAAATTCATTTTGTTTATTGTTAACTAAGTTCTTTTTAGCAATTATCTTAGTTAATGTATCATCTGCATTTCTAACATATATTTCTTTAATAGCTTCATTGTTTTCAGTTTTTTCTATAACGCTTATAACAAGACCAAATTGTGATTTAATATTTCTTTCTTCATACATACTCTCAGATAATTTATCAATAATTGATGCCATTTGGCCACGCGATACATTGTTTTTAGGATTAAAATTACCATCATTGTCATAATCCATTATTCCTTCATTAGCAACTGCTTGTATAATTCCTCTAAGAGAAGGATCAACTTCAATCCAATCATTAAACCCAAATACTTTAGATAAATCATTAAATTCTTCAGTCAAATTTGAAACTCTAAATATCCATTTTACAAGTACATCTTTTGTTATTTCTGTATTTAGATATTGTAATTCATTTTCAAGTATTATTCCTGCAGCTTGAGCTTGATTTAAATACTCTTGATTATACATATCTGTTACTGTTATAATATCAAGCCCTTGAGCATTAGCAAGTACATTCTCTTGAACTATTGCCTCATTTCCTAAAAATCTTACAAGAAAAGTTAAAACTTCATATCCTGTAATATTTTTCTCAGGATTAAAATCAAAGCTCCCGTATTTTTCGATTATTCCTTCGGCAGCAAGTTTTACTATTTCTTTTTCATAAGTTGCACTATTAATATCTCTGAAAAACGAATTAAATAGCACTTCATAACCATTTGAAGCACCAAATAATTCTTCATCTACATCATTCCCGCTATCAGTAGGAACAAGTTCAGGCACAAAAATATCCATTTGGTCAAAACCAAAACTTATAGTTGTCATAATCATTAAAATCATTATACATAACGCTACATATTTTCTCATATCAACCACTCCATTAGTATTTTAAAATAATATAGTATCCCGAAATTTTTGCATCAGTTGTTAAAGTATTTCTTGTTTCATTTTTTATAGCATTAACTTCATTCCAACTGTTAATCCCATTAAATCTAAAAAGACCTACATTATCACTTTCATTTAAATACATATCGTCATAAGTTATACCAAAGTTAATATTTCCATTTAACTCTTTTATTTCACTTGTTTCAATATTGTTCATTGCATAGAAATCTAATTTATATACTTTTGAAATTGCTTTCTTTCCTCTTGGTAAATAATTCTTAAGTATTGAAGTATAATCATTATCAATGAACTCATTATTAATTCTTGCATAAGTATCATTATAAAAATTAAGTTCTCTAAATTCCTGAGTATTGAAACTTATTGGTGTAAATTGAAGCTGAGTATCACCAAAATCAATAGCTATTAAACTTGTATTATTAATTACTTTATTCCCAGGAATATTTATAATTTTAGTTGATCTATCATCAAGATCCGTTAAAGTAATTACCACTGTAGGATCTATTGATTTATCAGCAATATTTACAGTAACTTCATTTTCAGTATGAACTTCTTCATAATTCAATCCTTCTTCAACACCAAGATCTTTATCATCATCAGGTGGTCCGATTTCTTCAACATCTTCAAGTTCATCATAATCTAAACTTACTATATTAGACCAATTTGAAGGTCCATATTTATTTACCGCTTTTAAAACTAAATAAAGTTTATCGTTTGCATCCATATTTTCAACACCAGGTAAATTTGTAATTTTATAAGGCTCTAATTTAGTAGTATCAATATATGAAAAATCCATATAATCATTATTTATCAATTTTGTTTCACTCTTATCGCCAAGATATGAATATATTTCAAAGTAATCAACATCTTCAGATGAATAATTAAATATTTTAATATATCTATTATCTATTAATTCAACCTCTAAATTTACAGGATCTGAAGGTATTGGCACACGATAATCAATTATTGCATTATCTTTTGAAATACCACTATCACTATTTATTACAACTATATGATAGATTTTTTCTGATTCAATTGGAGGTGAAGTAACAATTATATTTTCACTGTCAATATATTCAACATTTGTTGCTTCTATTCCATTTTCAACTATATAATATTCATCATTTTCATTAAGTCCAACATCACCCTCTTGGTCTTCAGTTAATCTTAATGAATATGTTCCTCCAAAAAGTACAATTGGATTTTCTAAAAATCCGGTTCCTTTTAACCTTATTTTATCTCCACCCTCGACAGATACTCTTGTTTTTATCTCAGTTCCATCTTCAGTATAAACATCACTATCAACTTCAGGATGCGAAACTATTTTTATTCCATCTTTAACTATATCTATACCATAATCTTCATTTAGAACTTGGACATCTTTATCTCCCACAGTTAGACCTGTTGGAGTAATAAATTCAATAATACTTCCAGTATCATTTACAGTTACATCATAAATTGGAACGCCACCTCTTGAACCAATTATTACATATCCATTTTGTCTAAAATCCTTACCTGTTATTACTATTTTATTTCCACCTGCAACAGAAGTTTCAGAAGGTGTAATAGTTTCAATTTGTGGACCACTTAAAGGTTTTTTATATTGAAAATAATAAGGCATTTTAATATATTCATCTACTGGATCAAGTAAATTTTCAAGTAATGCAGAATTTGCAATACCACTGTCTTCATTAATTATAATTACCGGATACTCTTTTTCAACATCCAATTCAGATCCAGTTGGAATCTGTGCAATAATTACTTGATAAACCTCTCCATCTATATCTGTCTCTACTATTTCTTCAACAGTTGCATTTTTACCGTTAATTGAAACATTAACATTATCTCTAAAATCTTTTCCTACTATTTCAATTTCTTTAATTCCTTCTATTGTACCATTTACTATCCATCTGTCTTCATCAATACTTAAAACTCTAGGATTAATTTTTAAAATTTTAGGTTCGCTTGCCGGATTTGTATAAGTAAAAGTTTTTATAGCACTTCCACCATCAGGATTTTTAAATGTAACATTTACTGTTCCAATAGTATAATAATTTGGTGTTCTTAAAATAATATGATTATAATTGTCATAATTCGCACTAGGAGCATATCCTCTTTCAACAAATAATCTCTTATCTTTAATAAACACTTTAATAAATTCATAATTTACATTATTGTATATTGAATTATCTACATCTTTTAAACCGAAAGGCACATAATAATTATCTGCTGATGATTTTAACATCTCAGATGGAATATATACTTCTGAATCATCATAATTTGTAAAATCTCTTGTATATCTAATGTTATTCTCTTCAATTTGAACCGTTAAAATATCAGTATCACCATAATATTTTACTTTAAGTCCACCTAATAAATTAACTTCAGCTCTTTGTGCATTAATTCTTCCTGAATTCTGATCAAATAAATCAGTATCTAAATTATCAATATTTCCAAATCTAACATTAACATTTGCACTTATAATAGTTGAAATCGTATCGTCAATATTATTTTGATATCCCTTCATTACAGAAGTATCAAATTGAGTCCCATAAACATCTTTATATTCTTGACCAGATTTTCTTCCAACATCCGGAATAATTGAAGTTATTTGAGGAGTTGAAGATATATATTTATAATCAATTTTATTTGAAACTCCATAATCATTATTAACAAGATAAAGTTCAACAGTTCCTTCATCATGTGAAGGCGATATTACTTTAATATATCCTTTTGCAAATTCAACTATTTGACCTTTTTTCTCACCAAAATATATAGTTGGTAAAATTGGTGATTCATAATAAGTATCATAATCATCATTATCAAAAGATATTGATTGAATAGCATCTGGATCCACATTAGAATCAAGTAAATCATCCCATTCTCTTCCACCATCATTTTGATAAATATCTTCAAAATCATCTCCAGGATTATATTCAGGTCCACCAACAACGTTTACATAAGGTTCAAAATATCTAAATTCATAACCAATGATTTCCACTATTTCTCCACCATTTGCCGAACCTTCAGTTAAAAAAACTTCTTCAATAACAGGAGATGATATTGGAATCATATATGTAAAACCTTTTTCCCTATAATCACTACCGCCATCTTTATTCAAAATTATTACAGGTACTTTAAGTTCATCCACACCATAATCATCGCTTAAATTTTTAGTACATTTTGGTACTTTTATTACTATTTCGTCGCCGTCCATATTTACATAAGTATCTTCTATAGGAACTAAAGCTCCATCAATATAAACTTTTGTGTCATCTTCAAAATCAGATCCTTCTATTATTATACTATAACCACCATCAATAGATCCTTTATTTGGTACAATTTTAGAAATTACAGGGTGAGACATAGATTGCTCAATATAATAAAATCCTTCTTCATCCTCAAATCCAGCAGTTTTAGTATCCGGATTTACAATAAAAATATCTTTATAACCTTTACCAGTTTGTAATACAGGTACATTAAATGCAATTTGATTTTTATTAAGTATCCTTGTTTTGTCACCAGTTATTTCACCAGTTTCACTATCAATAACATAAGCAGTTATAAAATTAAATAGATTCCCATTTAAATTTAATTGATTATTAGTTACACTTATAGCTATTGGTGCTGCAGTACCTTCAGTTGCCATTAGATCCGTAGACACTTGATCAAGCAAATCATAAGTAATAATATATTTTTCATCTTTTCCATTTGATAAAATTATTTCATTATTTAAATTTTTAGTTAAAGAATAAAATACATTTTCATCTGTTGCATCTTCTAAAATAATACTATCAACATAATCAGCTACTTCTGCGTACTCTGTTCCTTTTTCATCTTCCATAATTCTTAATACATTATTATCCATAGTTACGTCAAATGTTTCTCCACTTGCAATTGCAATAGCATCTTCGGTAATAGTAACTTCACCTAATAATGTATTAGTAATATTATCATAAGCATTAAATACTGCTCCTTCATATCTAATAGAATATTCTTCATTTCCATCAGTAATTAAAGGATTATTATTTTCATCATTATCTAAATAAAACAAACTTCCATCACTATTTTTCTTTACTAAAACATTTTCTTTAAAATTAGAGAATACTGCTTTTGAACCAACTTCTTTTATTAAATTTTCAGAACCTGGAGAACTATAACTATTAAACGAAATATTATTATAACTATCATAATTATATTGATTAATGTCTTTTCCATCTAAAAACAACCTTGTTCCAACAAGTCTAAATGCATCCAAACCAATTGTTGAAGATGCTGTAGGATCAGGCTTTAAATAATTATCTCCATTAACTACAACTAAAGTTTGAGCTGTTCCTTTTTCAGGTGTAAAACTATATACATACGGATCTTTATTAAATGTTTTAACATACATGAAATCTCTTACGTCAATTCCACCACCAGGATTTATTACTTGAATTTGAGTAGTGCCTTCTCTTCCTTTAGGCGCAGTAAATATCAATTCAATTTTTTCACCTTGAACATCAATATTTCTTTGAACAGGTGTAATCTCTTCACCATCTAAAATTACTTTAACACCCTCTTGAAAATTTGTACCTACTATAACAATTTCCTCTTCTCCTTCAACAGTAATAATATGAGGAGTAACACTTTCAATAATTGGAACTTCAGTAGTTTTTATAAACTCTATTGAATCTGACATTATACTTTTACTACCATATTCATCGCTATCTCTCATTATATTCGAAACCTGAATATGTTTTATTCCAATATCTTCTATTAATGTTTCATTCGGTATCATTATAAGTATTTTTGTTCCTTCAACATTTCCAGTTGTACCATTTACTATATTACCATTATCATCCACAACTTTAATATTAAGTTTAATTGGTTTTCCATCTGCATCAACAACAGTATGTTCAACCTCTAATTCATCCTTATATTTTATTATTCCTCTAATAACTTCTCCGCTATAAGTTGTTTCTTCATTAGGAAAGAATCCTACTTGATATTTTGTTTCAAATGTATTTGTATCATCTTTTTTAATCAAAACAGTAGGGTATTTAGTTATTATATCTCCTTCAGGTGTAACTTCTCTATCTACTAAAAATTTTTCTCCTTTTATTGCAAACAAAGTGTCTTTTGCAAATTTATTTAAATCCACATTATCTTTAACTTGAATAATATTTGGAGTTATTTCATTAATTATTGGACTTAAAGTAGATGGAATAAATTCATATCCATCGGTTTTTGTTACTATTTGTTTAAATGTATATTGTTTTGAATCACCATCAACCATTATAGTTTCAATTTCAATAATTATATCTTTAAAAGGATCATCAATCGCATCATCAATTGATTGAGTATGAACTAATAAACTATCTGGTATTGCTTTAGAAATAACGAAATCATCATTAATGTCTTTTACAAAACTTACTTTTTTACCAATTTGTATAGTTACATATCTATCAATTGTAACCGCTTTTTCTTGATATACACCATCAACATAATTCAAATGTAATTTCTGATCCGATTCTAATCCTTCAGGATCTAATAAAAATTCTCCAGTTGCAGTTAAATCAGGAATATTTAAAGTAAGAATATTTCTACCAGAAATTTGAACATCAGAACCTGCATCAGAACCACTTTCAGGATATACCTGAGTAATTGTTGGGATATAACTTGAGTCAATTACAGTAAAAATATCTTCAGTAACATTATCATCCTTCATTACTACTTGTTCAGCAATTACTTCATTACTTTTAATATCTGTTAAAACAACATAATAATTTCTTAATTCAAAATCATTATTATTAGGAACTCTAAAACTAAGTTTATCTTCTGTTCCATTTGCATCAAGTTCTAAATTAATAATTTCAGCTTGATTTACAACAGAATAATCATCTGATCCATCAATTGATTTTAAAAAATATATAAAATAATCTTTTGTATCCACAAAACCTTCACCAGTTAAATTTGCAATATCATTTTTTGCTCCAGTATTTGGATACATATGCAATTCAGTTATTCCTATATCTTCAATAATTCTAAATCCATTAGCATATAGATTTTCAACTACTATTTCAGGTGCAACACCTAGAACTTCAGCTGTAATTCTATTAATTAAAATATTTTGATATCCTTTATCTCCAGGAGCTGTCGGATTATTTAACATTAAACTTTCTGGTGCTGATGCACCAATTCCACTTTCAGTAAAAGTTTTAGTTTGAGATCCACGACCAAATTCAGCAGTCGCTGTTCCTCCAATGGTATCTAAATAGTTACCATAAAAAATAATATCATTATCTGCATCATCAGCATCTACATTAACATTTTTCTTATCTGCTCCTGTAATATTTGCAAAACCAGTTAAATTAAGGTCAATCTCTTTACCATTAATTTTTATTTTACCACCAAAACTATTTGAATCTTCAATATCAAAAGTGAATTTTAAAAAACCTTCTTCATTTACAGCTTGATCTCCCATTGTTTGAAAACCACCACCGATACCAGTTTTTTCAAATCTAACAATTTGATCTAAAAGTCCTGATCCATTGATTTCAATATATGAAGAAATTAAAGAAAATCCATTATGTTCTTTTACATAACGAACTGAATCCACGTTTATATCATCGCCCATATCGAAAGTAGCAAATGAATTTCCAGAAAAAATAACTATTAATAACATTATTACAATTAGCATTGATATTCTTTTTTTATTCATAATCCCACCTCCAATTATTTCACTCTAATTTCCAATTTAAAATCTCCAATAAGCTTTATACAATTTCCATTATCATAAGTCATAACTCTTCCGGTATCTTTATCAATATAATAAATAACTTTTTCATATTTTTTCTCAATATTATTATACATTTCATTAATAACCTCAACAGCTTTATCAACAGCAGTAAATGAAACGCTTTCAATACTATCTAATATTCTATATATTTGATAATGATCTTCTTTTATATTTAAGTCTTCGCCAAAAGGAGCAAATCCTTTTGAGACTATTACAAGCGCATTTTTCTCAACATATGTATTTAAATTTGTTAATTTATAATTATAAACTAAAAAACCTTCTAAATCATTATTAGGTAAGCCACTATTAAATTCATTTTTTAAATTAAATTTATTATATATATTGTCAATCAACTTAAAAGATTGTTCTCTAGTTGCATTTTCTTTTGGTTTAAACATA
>JAUCFZ010000227.1 GCA_030377915.1 Clostridiaceae bacterium HSG29 | reverse complement strand
TGAGATAATGTGAATAAAACAAAACTTTTTTCTGAAATAATTTGAAAGTACAAAATTTATTGCTGTTTTTTCGCTGAAATAATTTGAAAAATCATGTAGTAATTAATTTAAAAAATTACATAATATTTCTATCTTTATTCATCATAAAAGGTATAAAAGAACCATGTGTTAAAGACTCGCCATTTACATTCAGAAACTTTAAATCAGCTCCATTAAGCATTTCAAAAGCACTACTCGGTGCATTAAATAATTCACCAGCTTGAGCTAATATTGTTTCGCCTTCAGAAGATAAAGTATGCACCCTAGCTCTTAAAATATTTTCAATAAATTGTTTATAAACAGATACTTTATCATCTTTTAAATACTCATTAATTATATTTTCATCACCAGACATTAACTCTGGTGTGATATATGAAGAAGCTTCTCTAAATTCAACACCTAACGATTCTGCTCTACCGTTTAAACTTTGATAATTACTAAGCTTTGTATTTTCATCTTGTTTCATTTTAGCATATGTCACAATACTACTAACTTTTCTAGCTCCTTCAAGATATAATTCTATAGTTTTAGTAAATGTTGTAATGTTCTTTAATATAGAACCTTCCATATCAGCTAATGATTTAAAAACAACTTTTGACGCTTTATAATCATCTTCCCATGCTTCATCTGATATATATAATGAATCTAAATTCCACTTATATTTCTCTTGTATTTCATCTCTTTTTTTTAACATAATTCTTGTATACTAAATATTTAGTATAACTCTCCTTTCATTTTATAATTTTGTTTTATTTATCACTATTATTATTATAAATTATTTATCCTAAATATTATAGTTAAATTATTTTAAAAAATACAACATACAACATATAACACTATACTCACAATCACAAAATAAATATTTTACACTTGACAATAGTGTGTGTTGTACACTATAATGTAATCAACAGTAAAGGAGAATATCATGACTACTAAAGAAAAAATTATAAATAACCTTATTGGTGAATTAAAACGAGGTACTTTAGTTCTAAGTGTTTTATTAAACACAAAAGAAGCAACCTACGGATATTCATTAGTTCAAAAATTACAAAATCTCGGTGTAGATATCGAACAAAATACACTTTATCCATTACTCAGACGTCTTGAAAAGCAAGAACTTCTAACAAGTAGTTGGGATACTACAGAGTCTAGACCTAGGAAATATTATCAGATTAATTCAATGGGAGAAGAAGTTTTATCTGATTTAATCACTCATTGGTATGAAACTAATAAAACCATAAATGCAATGTTAAAGGAGGAAAAATAATGAAAGTTTTAGAACAATACATATATGCCATAGGTAAACACTTGCCTTATAATAGTAGGCAAGAAATAAAAAAGGAACTTTATGCATCTTTACTTGATGAAATTGAAAATAAATTTGGAGATAATCCATCACAAAAGGATTTAGAAAACACCATTGCAATTTATGGTTCACCTAGAGAAGTGGCTAATCGTTATAAAGATGATAATTTTATTATAGGTAAAGGCTATACCGATCTTTTCTTTTTTATAAGTAAAATTATTGTATTAGCACTATCTATTGCATTTACAACATTATTTGTTATTGGTTTATTTGAAAATGATTTTAATATAAATAATATAATTATTGATTTAGTAAAAGTTTTCGGTCAAATAATTACTAGTAGTCTAAACGCCCTTGGTTGGTTAACTGCTATTTTTATTATAATAACACGTGTTAATCAAGACAATTATGTTAACTTAGAAGAGGATTGGACACCAAAAGAATTAAAAGATATAAAAATTGGTCCTGAAGTAGAATCAAAAGTTGGAAGTGGGTTTGCAATATTTTTTATTCTAATTTTCATAACCATAATAAATGTATTACCTCAATTACCTACAATTTGTGAAAATTCATTTAATGCATCAGGTTTACTTGGCCATAGTTTGAATATAGATCTATTTAAAATATATTTATTGCCACTTAGCATCATATGGTTTGGCGAAATTATATACC
>JAUCFZ010000226.1 GCA_030377915.1 Clostridiaceae bacterium HSG29 | reverse complement strand
AAACTGTATTTATCTCAGTTGATACAGCACTTCCATTTTTATACATTATTTTTTTATTTATTTCATCTAAATATATATATTTCTTTGTATCATCAAAAGTACCTGGTGCATTTTCCAAAATTTCAATACTTGATGCATACGAAATTTCATTTTCAATAAAAGTAGTTATTATTCTTGAATCAGATTGAATACTTTGCTGATCTGATGTTGAATGAAATGTATTGCTACTAAAAAACAAAGAATTTGTAGCTAAAACCATTACAATTCCAGTTAAAGCAATTACTATTATTAACTCTATAAGTGTAAAACCTTTATTATTCATACGCACCCCCAATCTATTTAAATTCGTTCCCTACTCCAAGCTCATTTGCAATATTTATTATAGCTGAATTTTCATTATTTGCATAAATTTCAGCTGCTAAATCATTTAAAAATTTAGTCCATACATTCATATTAATACTATCATCTACATAAAAACTTATATTCTGTCCATCATCAATAATAAGTCTTGTTGGAATTGCATTATCTCCACTCATATAAACCTCTTTTGAATATATCTCTATATCACCAGTTAAAGTTTTTATTAAATTCTTTTCAACATCAATTTTATTAAGCGCTTTTAGTTCAATGTTATTAGTAGCTTCTATATTACAACCAATCTCAAACTCAATATCTCCAGCTAAACTTTGAATATAAATATCATCTAAAGAATTAATAATTATACCGGTTTTTACATATATTCCATCATTAACTCGCCAATCAATTTTATCAATTGTTGTTGTTAAACTAGATTGATTTGGTATTACTAAAATGCCAGTTCCATTTTGATAATATGTTGCATTCAATAATTCAGCTTCAACAATAACTTCTCCAACATCATAGGTTTTATTTCCATTTAAATCAATAAATGCTTGATCTAAATAAAACGTAGGATTATCAATAACATACGCATATAAATATTCGTCAGTATTAATATCAATCGCAGTTTCTAAATCCTCCGATTTTGAATAAATTACTCGTGAATTTATATTAGTACCTAGTACATCAACATTTTCATTAACACTAGTAACATTTGAATTTTTACCTGTATATGTTTGTTCTCTTATAGCAATATCTAGTTCCCCAGCTGCCAAATATATTTCTTTATTGCTATTACCTGCATTAATTACATTAACAAAACTTCCAGTTAGAATTTGAAAAAATGATACAGATATAATTGATAATATCGCAACACTTACAATAATTTCCACTAAAGTTACACCATTTTGGTTTTTTAAAATTCTCTTCATATTATCATCTTCAATTCTCATAATAACCAAACTCATATTCATAAGTTTCATTATATTTTATATATTGTTTTAAACTCAAAACATCAGCAGGATGTACAAAAATAAAATTATTAGTATCAGCTAAATTATTTGTTAAATTTTTTGCAATTATTGCTCCATAAAATTCTCCTGATCCACTTATATTTACATTTTCATTTTTAGCATAAACATATGAATAAAATTTACCATTTAGAGGTATATTTATATTTATTGATGCTGTATCCCTAATTAAAATAATTAAATTTTCATTAGCATTTAAAAATTCAGAATTAAATGTAGCTCCATTATTAACAATTAAAAAAACTTTTCCTCCATCAGAGAAACTGAAAAATCCATTTATAATAATATTATCAACTATAACAGTTCTTTTCTCTACATTAGTTTTAAATTTCAATTCTGCTCCTGCACTAACATTTATATCGTTAAATTTAATTACATCTGTGTCTAGGTTTTGTTCAACTACTCCTGAGCTTATATTTATATCTCCTCTATTTTCATCAATAGTAGGGATAACTAAATCTTTATAACCTGTTAAATCATCTGTATCTATAAAGTCAATTGGAAAAACATAATCTGGTGTAGTAATAACTTTCTTTACTATTGCAGTTTGGTTATTATGAGAATTGAAGATGATAATATGAAGAGAATTTTAAAAAACCAAAATGGTGTAACTTTAGTGGAAATTATTGTAAGTGT
>JAUCFZ010000225.1 GCA_030377915.1 Clostridiaceae bacterium HSG29 | reverse complement strand
AAGTAATTTAGCAGTGTGTTCAGGATCAATAAAATGATTTTTGCCATGTAAATGAATAAAATCAACTAAATCTTCAAGAGGCATATATACAATATCATCTAACGATAAGAATTCACTTAAAACAGCCTCGAACCTTGCCCACCGGCCAAAATTAAAGCTACCATTTCCTTTTTAATCATTTTTTACCTCCCTCTTTAATCCTCATTATGCTAGCACCCAAAGGTGGTACAGTTATACTTATTGATTGCTTGAATCCATGAAAAGGAATTTCTTCACTTTTCAAATTTCCTCTATTAATATTATTGGCTCCTCCATATTTATTCTTATCAGAACTAAATACTTCTTTATAGATTCCTTTTTCTGGAATACCAATTCTATAATCGTTTATTAATTCAGGAGTAAAATTAAGAATGATTAATAAAAATTCTCCTTTTAGATTTTTTCTTATAAATACTATTACACTATTATCATGGTTTCTATGATCAACCCAATCAAATCCATCATAAGAAAAATCAATTTCATATAGTTCACTATTTTTCAAATAAAATTTATTTAAATCATTAACAAATACTTGCATTTTTCTATGCTTTTCATGTTCTTCAATTAAAAACCAATCGAGTTCTTTCCATTCATTCCATTCAATAAATTGTGCAAATTCACTTCCCATAAAAGTTAATTTTTTACCCGGATGTGCGATTAAATAAGTAAATAGCAATCTTACATTTGCAAATTTCTGCCAATAATCTCCTGGCATTTTATCAAGTAATGATTTTTTACCATGTACAACTTCATCATGTGATAAAGGCAAAATAAAGTTTTCACTAAAGCAATATGCTATTGAAAAAGTAATTAAATTCTGATGAAATTTACGATATATAGGATCAAGTTCCATATATTTTAAAATATCATTCATCCATCCCATATTCCATTTGAAATTAAATCCAAGACCACCTGCATCAATAGGAGCAGTAACTAAAGGCCATGCAGTTGATTCCTCAGCAATCATCATAATATTGTCGAAATTTTCAAAAACTTTTGAATTTAGTTTTTTAGTAAATTCAACAGCACCTTCATTTACATTTCCATCATTTCTATATAACATTTGGCTAACTGCATCAACTCTAATTCCATCAATATGGAAATAATCAAATAAGAACATTGCTGAAGATATTAAAAACTGTGATACTTCTGGTCTATAATAATCAAAATTCAAAGTGTCCCACTGATAATTCTCAGCATGATTTTTAAGTACAGGTTCATAAAGCGGTGAACCATCAAATAATCGTAATCCATGTGCATCTTTACAAAAATGACAAGGTACCCAATCAACTATAACACCAATATTATTTTTATGAAGTGCATTTACAAGATTCATAAATTCTTTTGGTGTACCATATCTACTTGTAATTGAAAAATAACCTGTTAATTGATAACCCCATGATCCATCAAAAGGATGTTCATAAAGTGGCATAAATTCAACATGAGTATATTTCATCTTTTTAAGATACTCAATTAATTCAGTTTCAAGATCATTATAAGATAAAGGCTCTTCTTCATCAATTTTTTTCCATGACATCATATTCATTTCATAAATATTAAGGGGACGCTCGTAAATAGAAGTTTTCTTTCTTTTGTTTATCCATCTTGTATCAGACCATTTATAACCTTCAATATCAAATATTTTAGAAGCTGTATTAGGTCGTACTTCAGAATAAAAAGCATAAGGATCAGATTTTAATAATTTCTCATTATTAAAAGTTATTATTTCATATTTATAAATTTCATCTTCCTTAATTCCTGGAACAAAAACATTAAAAAGTCCGCTTTCTTCAAATCTTTCTAATGGATATCCTTTCCAATCATTAAAATTTCCTACTAATGATACACTTTTAGCATGAGGTGCCCATACAATAAATCTATAACCTTCAATGTCGTCTATAATATATTTATGACAACCAAGAAAATCATAGCTTTTAAAATACTCTCCTCTATGGAAAAGAAAAATATCAGTTTCAAAATTTTCTT
>JAUCFZ010000224.1 GCA_030377915.1 Clostridiaceae bacterium HSG29 | reverse complement strand
TCTAAAAATTTAAAATGCATTGGAGCTAGTTGTGGAGATAAAATGGTATATTCATTTTTCATTTTTTTAGTAAATTCAATTTTTTTACATAAAGGTTTATTACTTACAAATAATTCGCGTTTATTCATTACTGCTAATAAAGATCTTATTCTTATCCTTGCAGCGCCAAGATTATTTATTTCATCAATTTTAATATTTGTATATATTTTATTATTTCTTTCTAAAATTTCCTTAATTTGATCAGAAGTAACAGCATCTAATCCACACCCAAATGAGTTTAATTGAATTATTTCAAGTAAGTTTGTGTTTGAAACGTATTTAGCAGCATTATAAAGTCTAGTATGATATGTCCATTGATCAACAATTCTAATTGGTCTATCAACTTTTGTTAAATGAGCAATTGAATCTTCAGTTAATACAGGAATATGATAATTTTGAATTACTCTAGCTATTCCATGATTAATTTCAGGATCAATATGATATGGTCTACCTGCTAGTACAATACCTTTTAAATTATTTTTTTCAAGGTATGTGATAATTTCAGCACCTTTTTTTCTGATATCATTTTTGTAATTTTCAAGCTCCAAATAACTATTATTAAGTGCGGTTTTTAGCTCTTTTTTACTATGACCATATTTTGAAAATATTTCGATGACTTTTTTGAGCATTTTATCTTTATCATAAATCGGATAAAAATTATTCATATAATTAATATTATTTTCTGTTAAAGAATCTAAATTTGCTTTAATTGATTCAGGATAAGAAGTAACAACAGGACAATTAAAATTATTATCTGCATTCATATCTTCTTTTATTTCAAAAGGGATTGAAGGATAAAAAATATTTTTAACTCCTTTTTTTATTAAATCCTCAATATGACCATGAACTAGTTTAGCAGGATAACAAACAGATTCAGAAGGAATTGATGTCATTCCCATTTCAAATAGTTTTTGACTGCTTCTTCCTGATAAAGTTACTTTATATTTTAAATCTGTGAAAAATCTAAACCAAAATGGAAAATTCTCATACATATTAAGAACTCTTGGAATTCCTATTTCACCATTTATTGCTTCCCTATCTGATAATGGTTCATAATCAAAAAGTCTTTTATATTTATAATCATACATATTATAAACATCATTTGATTTGTTTTTTATTCCCGCTCCCCTTTCACATCTGTTTCCAGAAATGAATTTTCGTTTATCATTAAAAGTATTAATTGTTAAAAGACATTGATTTCCACATAATTTACATCTCGTATTAGTTTTTTTAACAGTAAATTCTTTAAGCTCATTTAGACTTAATAAATTAGTTTGATAATCTTTTGTAAATTTTTCTTTTGCTATTATTGCAGAGCCTAATGCACCCATTAAACCTGCAACATCTGGTCTAATAACTTCTTTCTCTAGAATTATTTCCAATGCTTTTAAAACAGCATCATTATAAAAAGTACCGCCTTGAACAACAATATTTTCTCCTAAATCCGCAGTGTTTTTAAGTCTAATAACTTTAAATAGTGCATTTTTAATAATTGAATATGATATACCTGCAGCAATATCTCCAACAGAAGCACCTTCTTTTTGTGATTGTCTTACTCGTGAATTCATAAAAACAGTACATCTTGTTCCTAAATCAACAGGTGTTTTAGCAAAAAGAGATTGATTAACAAAATCATTAATAGGTAAATTTAATGATTTTGAAAAAGTTTCAATAAACGAACCACATCCACTTGAACATGCTTCATTTAGCATAATACTTTCAATAACACCATTTTTAATTTTAAGACTTTTCATATCCTGACCACCAATATCAAGAATAAAGTCAACATCTTTCTGATACATAACTCCTGCTCTATAATGTGCGATTGTTTCAATTTCAGAAAAATCAACTAAAAATGATTCTTTTAGTAATTGTTCTCCATATCCAGTTACAGCAGAACATACAATTTTTGCATCTTTAGGAAGCTTCTCATATATATCAATTATTGCATCTTTTATTGTAATAAGAGGTTGCCCTAAGTTATTTGAATAAA
>JAUCFZ010000223.1 GCA_030377915.1 Clostridiaceae bacterium HSG29 | reverse complement strand
GAATTATACAGTATACTTGAGAAAAATAATATTCATATGAAAAATGGATATGAAAATGAAGAATACTATATTTTGAAAGATGAAGAATTAATTTTTGGTATTTGTGATAATGAGTATGAATATGATAATGAAAAAACAGTTTGTAATGAAGGTAAATATTTATGCTATAGTTTTTTTATTAAAAATGATACTGAATATGAAAAACATATTAATAAGATGATTAAGTATATTACAAAAAATAAAATTAAATATGAAGGTGAATTAATTTTAAGAATTAATCCAGGAAATATAATATATGATGATGAGAAATATATTGCTGAACTTGAAATTAAAATAAAGTAAAAAAACTGTTTGACATTATAGTCGCTCTAAGCTTTATAATTAATTTAGATATAATAAAGAGAGGGAAGGTTATAATGAATAAACGTATATTAGGGTTTGATATTGCGAGAGCATTTGCAATTTTAGGGATGATGTTTGTTAACTACAAAATTATATTTACTTATGGAGTAGTAAAACATGAAAGTATAAGATGTTTTTTATCTATTTTTGAAGGAAGAGCTGCTGCTGTATTTCTTGTATTAGCAGGAATAGGTATAGGTTTTATGACAAAACGAAGTTACGAATCAGAGAGTTTAAGTGAAAGAAATAAAGACATTAATACTATAATTAAAAGGGCAATATTTTTATTTATAATAGGTTTAATGTTATTTATCGGTTTTGAATGGACAGCTGATATTTTACACTATTATGGAATTTATATGGCAATCATTATATTGCTTTTATATAAATCTCCTAAAAAAATAATGATAATTTCAAGCTTGATTTTAATTAGTTCAACAGTAATGCAATTAGTATTAAATTATTCAACAAATTGGGATTCAGCCTTTATGAATTATTACAATATATTTACTTTAAAAGGGTTTTTATTAAATTCATTTTTTAATGGATATCATCCAGTATTTCCATGGATAGTATTTATGTTATTTGGTTTAAGTTTAGCAAAACTTGATTTTAGAAATAATAAAACTATAAATAAAATGATTATTCATGGTTTAGTTATAGCTTTAAGTGTTGAATTAATATCATTTATTATAATAAAAAGTTCTAACTATAGTGAACTAATAATATACTTATTTGATACCAAACCAATGAATCCAACGGTTCTATATATTATTGCAGCAAGTGCTTGGGCTAGTGTTTTCATTGGTATATGTTTAAAATTGAGCGATAAATTTAATAATAGTAAATTAATGGATATGTTGGCTTCAACTGGTCAAATGGCATTGACACATTATGTTGCACATTCAGTAATAGTTCTTGGAGTTTTTTTTGCAATTGATAAATTAAAATATAGAAGCGAATTATTTGTATTAGTATTATCAATAGTTGTATTTGCTTTTATGGTTATATTTTCAAATATTTGGTCAAAAAAATATAAAAGAGGTCCTTTGGAACTTCTAATGAGGAAAATAACAGGCTAATAAACAGTTGATAAAATGAGATAAAAGGATTTCATTTTATAAAAAGAAATTGGAAATTATACTAAACGAAATAACAGTAATAACACCGCTAAGGCCCATTGCAAGACCACTTGCAGATCCAGTTTCTTCACTTATAGTAATAGCTTTTGAGGTTCCAATTCCATGAGATGATGCACCAATAGCAATTCCTTTTGCAATTGGGTGATTAATTTTAAATAAATTTAATGTAAAATTTGCAAATGTTGCACCAATTATTCCAGTTAAAACAACAAATACTACAGTAAGGCCTTCATTTCCATTTAGAAGTGAAGTTACTTCAAGAGCCATTGGAGTAGTAATTGATTTTGGAAATAATGAAATCATTACATTTTGATCTAAATTCATTATTAAAGATAATCCGAATACTGCGATGATTGAAATTATTATGCTACTTATTATACCGATTATAATGGGGGCATAATTTTTTTTAAGCGAATCTTTATTTTTATATAGTGGAATGGCTAACATAACTACAATTGGATTTAATAGAAATGTAATCCAATTAGTTGATAGTTTATA
>JAUCFZ010000022.1 GCA_030377915.1 Clostridiaceae bacterium HSG29 | reverse complement strand
GCTAATAGTATTTTTTATTAATACGGTTTTATCAGTTAATTTTATGGGAAGTATAAGAGATTTAATAATAAATGGATTGTCAATATTTATGATTATTCATATGATTAATGGTAGTACAAATAAAGAGAGTTTATATACTTTGATTGATTTTATTATTGGAGCTAGTTTTATAACGGCTGTTTATGCGTTTTATCAGTATTTTAGTGGAGCACCAATGGGAAGTGGTTGGGTAGATCCAAATTCAAATATTTCTATTAGAGTTTTCTCGTCATTTGAAAATCCAAATTTATATGCTGAATATTTAATTTTAGTTATGCCATTGACATTAGCAAGATTGATTTCAGTTAAAAAAAATAAGAAAACTATATTTGGAGTTATTTTAATAGCACAATTAATTGGGTTGTTATTAACTTTTTCAAGAGGTGGTTGGTTAGGATTTATATTTGCTATTGGATTATTTATACTATTAACTAAAAAAGACTTAATTATAAAATTAATACCAGTTGGATTGATTAGTTTAATGTTTTTACCTAGTTCAATAGTAATGCGGATTAAAACTATTGGAAGTTTAGCAGATAGTTCGAATTTTTATAGAGTTCAAATTTGGGAAAAAGCAATAATAATAATTAAAGATTTCTTTATTACTGGTGTTGGTTTAGGGTTTGAGAGTTTTAGAACAATTTCACTTTTTTATATTAAAGATTTCTCACCTTATCATGCTCATAATACATATTTAGAATTAATGATAGAAATAGGTGTTTTAGGATTGTTTTTATTTGTTTGGTTAATAATGAAATTATTAAAAGATATAAGATTACAAAAAATGTCTACTGATAAAGTATATACGGTTGCTCTTTTCAGTGGTATTGCAGGATTATTTATGCATGGTATAGCAGAACATGTTCTTTATAATCCGAAAATAATATTTCAGTTTTGGTTGATTATTGGCTTGTTAATTACAATGAACGTAAAAGTTATGAAAGTTAGGGAAACTAATGAAAATATTAATGATAATTGATTCAATAGATATTGGTGGAGCTGAAACATATTTAGTAAATCTTGTTGAAGCTTTAAAGAGACATAATTATAATAGTTTTGTTGTTTCAAGTGGTGGGATTTATGAACAAGTTTTAATTCAAGAAGGAATTGAAAGTTATAAATTACCAGTTAACAGTAAAAACCCTTTAAATTTAATGAAATCGATTTTTAATATAGTGAAATACGTAAAAGCAAACGAAATAGATATTATTCATGCTCATGGAAGAATGCCAGCTTTTATTGGAAATATAGTTTCAAAATTAGTTGGGGTTCATTTCATTACAACTGCACATGCAAAAGTTGAAGCAAATAGTATATATAAATATATTACAACATATGGAGAATTTGTAATTTCAGTAAGTGAAGATATTAAAAAACATATTGTGAAGGAATTTAATATTGCTAAAAATATAATTGAAATTATTCCTAATGGTATTAATATTAACAAATTTAAAAATTCTGATAAAGATAATGAGTTAATAGAAAGTTTAAATTTATCTAAAGATGTAATTAGAATAATGATTGTTAGTAGGATGGATGGGGAATTAGGGCAAATTGCAATAGATTTAGTAGAAAAATTTAATAAGATAAAATCAAATGCCTTTTTAGAATTGATAGTAGTAGGTGATGGAGATCGATTTGATGAATTAAAATCAATTGCTAATAATGATTCTATTAAGATTTTGGGGAAAAGGTCAGATATTCATAAAATAATAAATTTGTCTGATATTGTTGTAGCAGTATCTAGAAGTGCTCTTGAAGCAATGGCATCTGAAAAGCTTGTTATATTAGCAGGTGGAGAAGGGTATTTAGGTTTCTTTGATGAAAGCAAATTAGAAGATGCAATTTCTGATAATTTTACAGGTAGAAACTGTAATCTAAAATATTCAATTGATTTATTAATTAATGACATTGAAAAAGCAATTTCGAAAGTAGGAACTCAATCAGCTGAAAATCTGGGAAAATTTTCTAGGAATATAATATTAGAAAATTACTCACTTGAAGAGACTGTTATTAAAACAATTAGAATTTATGAAAGGGTTATAGGTAATTTAAATGATAAAGAATAATAAAATATTTGGGATAATACATTATTTTGATTTCATAGTAATTATTATAGTATTAGTTTTAGGTTTTATTGGATCGTCTTTTTTCATTAAAAATGATGATTTTCATATGAATATTGGTAATAGTAATAGAAATTATTCAATTGAATTTATGTTATCAGGTGTTCGTGAACCAACATATAGTAATATTTCAATTGGTGATATATTTTATGTTTCTGAAACTAATAAAATTATTGGAGAAGTTAAGTCTATTGATATTATTGATCACAAATTATTATCAGTTAATAATAAAAGTGAGATTATGGAAACTATTCATCCAGCAAAAAAAGACTTATATATAGTTATTGAAGGTTCAGGTAGTGTAACTGGTGCTAATATTACTATGGGTAATAAAATAATAAAAATTGGTAATTTAATGGAAATATATAATGAGTTAATTGAAACTACACCTGTAATTTATGGTATTGAAGAAATTAAAAACTAGGAGTAATTATGAAAAATGTTTTTTTATTTGGCTACTATGGGTATGATAATTTGGGTGATGATTTAATTTTAAAATCAATTATCAATACTTTTAGTGGAGAATTTAAATTTAAAGTACTTACATATAATTATGAAAAGACTAATAAAATTGAAAATTTAACGCCAGTTTCGCGTTTGAAATTTTTTAATATTATTCATGAAATATTTATTTCTGATGTTGTTGCTAGTGGTGGTGGATCATTATTACAAGATGCTACTTCTTCGAAATCATTATATTTTTATTTAGGATTAATTTTTTTAGGAGAAGTATTTCAGAAAAAAACTATTTTCTTGTTTAATGGAATTGGTCCAATTAACGGATATTTTAATAGAAAACTAGTTAAATGGGTATTAAAAAGAGTTGATCGAATCATTCTTAGAGATTATCAATCGTTTGAATTTCTTAAAACCTTAGGGCTAAATAAAAATATTGAAGTGGTTGGAGATGCAGTTTTTTTAAGTGATTATAAAGTTACAAAAACTTATGAAGAAAAAAGATCGTCAAAATTAGTTATTATTTCTTTGCGACCTTGGAAAAATTATAATGAATTAAAAATTAACGAAACAAGAAAAATGATTAAGTATTTAAAAGAAAATGGATATTCAGTTGAGTTATTGCCTTTAATGCAACCAGATGATTATAAATTATTAAAAAGTTTAGAAATAGATGGAGAAGTAACAATTATTGATTCTTTAGAAGATGAAATGGTAATATTTAAAAAAATTGAAGAAGCTCATTTATTAATTGGTGAAAGACTACATTCATTAATTATTTCTTCGATATGTGAAACACCATTTTTGAGTATTGAATATGATCCTAAAATTGCTGGGTTCACGAAAATGGTTAAACAAGTAAATGCATTAAAAACAGAAAATTATAATCATAAGTTGATTATTGAATCATTGGAACTTTTAGAAATAAATTATGAAAAATATTATATAGATTTAAAATTAGAAAAAAATAATATTAAATCTGAATTAGAAAAATGTATAGAATCAATCAATTACGATAGTATATAGCAGGCTTTTGGAGTATCAATGATTAAAAATATTGAATCTATTAGTCTGATTTAATTAATTTTTCAGAAAATTCAAAAAAAGATTTGACATTTATATTTTAAAGCTCTATAATAAGTTTTAATATTAAAAAATATTTCGAAGAGGACAGCGAATTGGTCAATTATTTAAAGAGAGTCAATGGTTGGTGTAAATTGACAATAATACCATATTAGCAAATCACCTCTGAATAGCTAAGTTGAAATTAGTAAACTTAGTCGGTTGCATCCGTTAAAAGTGCTAGAATTGTTAGATTCGAATCGAGGAGATAGGTGTATTTTACCTATAAATAGAGTGGTATCGTGAAAAAAGATTTTTTCATCTCTATAAGACATTAAATGTTTTATGGTGATGGAAAAGTCTTTTTTTTATATCACATTATTAATTGAATTTGGCATTAAGAGGAATTATTTTAAAGTTTTTTATAAGGAGGAATTATGAATACACAAGTTTATGTTAAAGGCGATTATGGAATGGATACATTGATTAGAACTTTAGGTACTTTAAGAAGAAAACAGGTTGATGTTTTAGATGTTTATTCAAAGGATATTGAAAATGATTATTCAGATATTTTCATTACCCTTAAAGATAAAGACTATAATGCTGCAAAAGCAGTTAAAAAAATGTTGGAAAAATTATATTGTCTACAAAAAGTAGAAATTATTGATTAATTAAATGGAGGAGATTTATATGAAAATGTACTATGATAATGATGCAAATTTAGAGTTGTTTAAAGGAAAGACAGTTGCTGTAATTGGTTTTGGATCACAAGGTCATGCACATTCAATGAATTTAAAAGATAGTGGAGTGAATGTAGTAGTTGGACTTAGAGAAGGAAGTAAGTCAAGAAAAATGGCTGAAGATTATGGTCTTAAAGTGTATTCAACTGCTGAAGCTGCAAAATTAGGCGATGTAGTGATGATGCTTGTACCTGATGAATTACAGGCTGATATATATAAAAACGATGTAGAACCAAATTTAGAAGCAGGTAATGCTTTAGCTTTTGCACATGGTTTCAATATCCGTTTTGGTCAAATAAGACCTTCAAAAGATGTAAATGTATTTATGGTTGCGCCAAAAGGACCAGGCCATTTGGTTAGAAGAGTTTATGAAGATAAAAAAGGTGTTCCAGCATTAATAGCTGTGGAAAATGATGCTACTGGAAATTGTAAAGATTTAGCATTAGCTTATGCTAAAGGAATTGGCGCAACACGTGCTGGAGTTTTAGAAACAACTTTCTCATCAACTTTATTTAACCTTATACTACCACCAACTAAAAATATAATAATAAAAGCAATTATTAAAAAATCTACACTATTCATTTTACTAATTAACTTCTTCATAATGCCTCCAATTAATTTTTAAATCCTTCTCCTAATACTTCATGTGTTGTTGATATCATTATAAATGCATTTTCATCTATTTCTCTAACAATATCTTTAGCTTTTGCAACTTGTGCCCTATTAACAACACATAAAAGAACTTCTTTTTCTTTTTTTGTGTACATTCCAGTGCCTTTTAAAGCAGTTACACCTCTACCTAATTTTTTTATTAATTCTTTACTTATTTCTTCAGATTCACAACTAACTATATAAAACATTTTAGAGTAATCCAAACCTTCTACTATAAAATCAGCAACCTTAACAATAATATAAAGTGCAATTATTGAATAAAGTGAAGTTTCCACACTCTTATTAACTATACCTGCAAAAACAACAATTACTAAATCGACTATCATCATTAATTTTGGAATACTTAAAAATGCAAAATACTTATTTAATATCGCACCAATTAAATCTGTTCCACCAGTTGTTCCACCCGCTCTAAAAACTAAACCAATACCAACACCAGATAATATTCCACCAAATACAGAAGCAAGTAAAATATCATTTGTTCCAATAGCCCCAGTAAAATAAGTTTCAATAATCATCAAAAATATTGACAAACTAATAGTTCCATAAGCAGTTTTTATACTTGAATTTCCACCTAAAACAACGGTTCCTATTAAAAATATTGGAATATTTATTACAAGCATCATAATAGATATTCTAAAACCAAATAATCTATTTAAAACTACAGTAATACCAGTAACTCCTCCCGGAGCAATAGTATTAGGACTCAAAAACAAGAATATGCCTACAGCAAGTAAAACAGTACCAGCAGTAATTAAGGCATATTCAGTAAACTTCTTAATTTTTTTATTTTGCATTTTTTAACTCTCCATCATTTCTTTATTAATAATCACTCTAAACAAAAATTTTGGTATTGCAAATAATCTAATAAATCTTGTCGGCTGCTTTAAAAATCTATAAAACCATTCTAAATTCATTTTAATGAAAATTTCAGGCGCTCTCTTAACATCACCTGCCCAAACATCAAGACATCCTCCAACACCCATAGCAATTGAAGTATCCAAAATTTTTCTGTTCTTCTCTATCCACTTTTCCTGTTTTGAAGCACCTAAAGCCACAAAAAGAATATCTGGTTTCTTTTCATTTATTAAATCTAGTACTTTATATCCTTCTTCCTCAGAAAAATATCCGTCATGTGTCCCAACAATTTCAACGTTTTTATGTACTCTGTTAATATTATTTTTAGCTCTTTCAGCTACTTTAGGCTTTCCACCTAATAAAAATACTTTTAATTTTCTTCTATTTGAATACTCAAGCATATTTCCCATTAAATCAAATCCGGTTACTCTTTCAGTAAGTCCCAATTTATAAATATTCGACGCAAAAATTAATCCAATACCATCTGGTACAACAAGATTTCCATTAAATAAAGCATCATTTAATTCTTTATCTTCTTGAGCCATCATAACTATTTCAGGATTTGGAGTATATATTGTTGAAGTAACATCACTTTTTAATAACTCAACAAAAATATCAAAAGCCTCTTTACTATCAACTTTGTTAATTTTTACTCCCAAAATTTTTATACTTTTAATGCTTTCATTATCTGATTTCATATTGCCCCTTAATCATTATCCAAATATCCGTATTTGCTAAAACACCTCTACCATCATCTCTTGGAATTAATATTAAACTATTTAATTGCACATTTTCATCTTTTTTTAAATCTATTCCAGTAGTTAAATTAGCCAGACCACCATTTACACTTACAATGGCAGAAGCTTCTCCTGCTCTTAAAATAAATTCTGTGCTTTCTGAAGTGAAAATAACCTTATTGCCTGCTTTAATATTTAAAACTTCAAATTTTCCATTTGATGAGCCACTATCAGAAATTTTATAATCAACATACTCTTTAAATTCAACAAATCTTTTTTCAATATATGACAATGTGACAAGCGGATCATCAATTCCATTTTCAGCAGCCATAGATAGGCTAACTGTAAATTGGATAATCACAATTAACAATAGTAAAATAATTACAATGTTTTTTTTCATTTTACCTCCAATTTTATCAGATTCAAAAAAATAAAACAGAAATGCAGTTACACAAAACCGTTCTATTTTATATCAGATAAACCTACTGAAATTCCTAAACAGTTATCAACTGTTTTCATAGTTAATAAAGAAATTTCTCCGATTTTCTCATCTAACCTTGATTTATCAATTGTTCTTATTTGCTCAAGCAGTATAACAGAATCTTTAATTAATCCTACTTCATCTTTTTTTATTTCAACATGAGTTGGTAATTTAGCTTTCGAAATTTTCGCAGTAATAGCAGCAACTATAACAGTTGGGCTATACCTATTACCTACATCGTTTTGGATAATCAATACCGGTCTAACTCCACCTTGTTCAGAACCTAAAACAGGATTTAAATCCGCTAAATATACCTCGCCTCTTTTTACAACATTCATTATAAATATCCTCTATTTCATTTAAATTGCTACATGTTGATATTTATTAACTCAACTTCGTCGATTACTATTATACAATAATTAAATTAAATTATCAATAGCATTGACAATCTCATTGTTTTTAATATAAACTCTCGGAACTCTTCTTGATATCATACATACCATTTCATAATTAATTGTTCCAAGTAAAGCAGCAATTTCTTCAACTGGTAAAGATGCTTTATTATTCTTACCAAATAACACAACTTCATCTCCAACTTCAGCTTTACTATTTTCAAGATCAATCATCATTTGATCCATACATATTTTACCAACAACTTTTTTTCTATTAGCACCAAGTAAAACATTTGATTTTGAAGTAAGCATTCTAGTATATCCGTCTGCATATCCAACTGGCAAAGTTGCTATTTTCTTCTTTTTATCAGTTGTATAAATTAATCCATAACTTATACCTTCATTTTTATCAACGTTTTTTATATGTGCGATTCTTGTTTTAAAAGTCATAACTGGTTTTAAACTTACACTGTCTCTTCCAACTTCATCTGAAGGATATAATCCATAAAGCATAATACCAGCTCTAACCATATCATAACTAAATTCAGGCAAATCAATAATAGCAGCCGAATTCGAAACATGCTTAATAGGAATTTTTATTTTATTATCATTTAACGCTTTTATAACTTTATTATATCTATTATATTGTAAGATTGTAAAAGCTTTATCTGTTTCATCTGCTTTTGCAAAATGAGTATAAACTCCTTCAAAATCTAAATTCTTTAAATCAAATAACTTAATTAATGCATCTGTTTCATCCCATTTAAATCCAAGTCTTCTCATACCAGTATCAATCTTAATATGAACTTTTAATTTCTTACCAAGTTCAGAAGCTATTTCATTAAAATAATCAGCTTGTTCCTTGTTATAAATTGTCTGAGTTATATTATTATCAATAAGTTCTTTAGCATATTCATTAGGAGTATAACCTAAAATCAAAATATCAACATCTTTATATTTAGTTCTTATTTCCAAAGCCTCATTTATCCGAGCAACAGCAAGCCTATTAGCACCATTTTCAAGCAAAGTATCTATAACACCCAACGCACCATGTCCATAAGCATCTGCTTTTACAACGGCAGTAATTAAAACTTTCTTACCGGAAACACGTCTAACTTCTTCGATGTTATTCTTCAAATTGTCTAAATTGATTTCAACCCATGTAGGTTTAGTTATAATATTTTCCATATTTCCCCCTCATTATATGTTATGTTAATTCTTTAAAGACTTTATTTATTCCTCTTACAATATCACCTGCAACTAATCCATATTCTCCAAACTTTTCAGCCATTAAATCGCCGGTATAACCATGTATATAAACACCCAATATAGCAGCATCTTCAGGTTCAACCCCTTGAGCAACCAAAGATGTAATAATACCCGTAAGCACATCACCACTTCCAGCTGTCGCCATACCAGAATTACCATTTATATTAATATAAATTTCTCCATTTGGAAAACCTACAATAGTTCTTGCACTTTTTAATACTAAAACCACATTGTATTCTTTAGAAAAATTTCTAACAATTTCAATTATATTTCTATTAATTTCCTCTATAGGTAAATTAATTAACCTTGACATCTCAGCCATATGAGGAGTCAAAATAATTTTTGACTTTTTATTTTTAATAATTTCAATGTCTTTTGAAAGTGCATTTAATCCATCAGCATCAATAATTATTGGTTTTTCAGATTCAAATATTATTCTTTTTACAATTTCAAAAAGTTCATTTGTATTTCCGCAACCCGGACCTATAGCAACAACATCAGATTTTTCAATTCCATTTATAATACTTGCAATACTGCTTATTCCAATTACACCTTTTCTTGTTTCTTTTAATGGAAATGTAATTGCTTCTGTCAAATTCGATGAAATAATCGAATCAATACTCTCAGGCACAAATAATTCAATAAGTCCTACACCAGATCTCAATGCAGATCTACATGTTAATATAGCAGCACCAGTAAATCCAAGGGAACCTGCAATAACTGCAGCGCGTCCAAAACTTCCTTTATGTGAATTTTTTAATCTAACAGGCAAAAGTTTTTTTACATTACATTCTTTAATCAAATTAATCTTCACATGAAGTTTATCTGCAATTTTCGAACTAATTCCTGTGTTTCCAATAATCAAGTCACCATTATAATCAGCTCCAGGAAATAATACATTTCCCATTTTTGGAAGCATTAACGATACCGTTTTATTCACTTTTATTGCAACGCTATTTACCTCACCTGTATTTCCATCAACACCTGTAGGTATATCAATAGCAATTTTAGTATTTGGAAATTCATTAATTGCTTCGATAACCATTTTTAAATTATCTTTTATTTCATCCTTTATACCTATACCCAAAATTGCATCAATTAATAAATCATCTTTATTAACAATATTTTTCAATTTATTAATTCCACCTGTATCATTAATATTATTGATTTTAATATTTAATTTTTTTAATATTTCCAAATTTATTAATGCATCTCCAGTAATTTTTTTAGGATCTCCAACAATTATCATTTCAATTTTAAAATCATTATTAAATAATTGTCTACCTAATGCAAAACCATCTCCACCATTATTCCCTGTTCCACACAAAATAATAACACGGTTAAAATCATTTTCAATTTTAATGATTTCATCATAAACACTTCTAGCAGCATTTTCCATTAATACTATGCTTAAAATCCCATAATCATTAATGGCAATCTCATCTAATCTTCTTATTTCGTCACTTGAAACAACTTTCATATAAAACCCCTATTCAATCATGCAATTTGCAATAGCATGTTCTTTATTATGCGATATTGAAATTTGTATATTATTACAATCCTTCTCATCATAAATCTTTTTTGCCATTCCATTTAAAACAACATATGGTTTTCCATCTTCATTTCTTAGTATCTCAATATCCTTCCAACTAAAAATTATTCCTGTACCCAACGCTTTTGAAACCGCTTCTTTAGCAGCAAAATTTCCAGCAATAGTTTCCACTCTGTAATTTCTAGATCTAAAAAGAATTTCCTCTTTTTTTGTAAATAATCTTTCAATAAAAGATTCTCTTTTTTCTAAAGCTTTTCTTATTCTTTCAATCTCAATAATATCTGTTCCCACACCTTTTATCATTATTAATAAACCAAATTAATTGGTTCGCCTCCTTTAAGAACTCTAATTATATTTTTTGCAGCAATTGTAGCCATCATTTCTCTTGTCTCTTTAGAAGCACTTCCAATATGTGGCAAAAGAACTGTATTATTTAACTCAAAAAATCTGCTGTTAATATTAGGTTCATCTTCAAAAACATCTAATCCTGCACCATAAATTTTTTTATTCTCAAGAGCTTCAATTAAATCTTCTTCTTTTATAACACTTCCTCTTGAAGTATTTATAAGAATTGCATCATCTTTCATAAGATCAATTTCTTTTTTAGTAATCATATATCTTGTTTTTTCAGTAAGAGGAACATGAATTGTTACAATATCACTTCTTTTTAATAAATCATCCAATTCACAATATTCAGCATTAAAACTTTTTTCAAAACATAAATCACGTTCCCTATTATGATAAAGTATTTTCATATGAAAACCTCTAAGTTTTTCAGCAAATCTATGCCCAATTCTTCCTGCTCCAATTATCCCCAATGTTTTATTATATATATCTTTCCCTAATAAAAGCTTTGGAGAAAAACCTTCCCATTTTCCTTCCCGTACAAATCTATCAGCTTCAACAACTCTTCTTGAAACAGCAAATAATAGTGATATTGCAGTTTCAGCAGTAGTATCACTTAATACACCTGGGGTATTTGTAACTATAATACTATTTTCTTTAATATAATCAATATCAAAATTATTGAATCCAACTGCATAGTTTGCAAATATTTTTGTTTTAGTGCATTTTGACAATATATCTTCATCAAAAATATTGGTAAGTGCTGATAAAATTGCGTCATATTCACATCCAAGCTGTATCAGCGCTTCCTTCGATAAAAATTTATTGTCTGTATTTACAACAACTTCAAATTCTTCTTTTAGTAATTTTTCAGCTATTTCAGGAATATTCATTGTAATATATACTTTTTTCATCTTCTCACCAATCCTTTATATATATTACATTATATAATAATTAACACACTGTATTCAAATATAAATAAATATTATTTATTACAAAAACAAAATACCCTTTCGGGCACCCTGTTAATCTTATTTTATAAATACTATTCCTTCATAAGGTTTTAGTGAAATTTCATTTTTATTAATATTATTTTCATTATAATTCGATATTAAAATATTATATTTATTTAAATTTTCAAATTCTTTTTTTATAAAATTCTCACTGAAATTAAGCACTATTAAAAACTCATTTTCATCTCCAATTCTTTTATATGAAAATATATTTTCATCATTAATATCAATTGGTAAAAATTCATTATATACGAGCCCTAAATTATCCTTTCTTATCTTTATCATTTTTTTATAAAAATTTAAAATTGAATCGTTATTATTTATTTGATTCTTAGCATTAATTTCTAAATAATTTGGATTAACATTTATCCAAGGTTTTCCATTAGTAAAACCTGCAAATTCACTATCATCCCATTGCATAGGAGTTCGTGAATTATCTCTTCCAATTTTTTTAATAGCATTAAAAAATTCATCATAATCAAGTTTATTTTCTTTAACAACCTTATATCTATTAAACACTTCTACATCTCTGCACTCATCAATCGTTTCAAACGGGTAATTTGTCATTCCTATTTCATCCCCTTGATATATATACGGAGTACCTTTCATTGAAAGTGAACACATACATAAAAGCTTTGCAGATTCATTTAAATATTCTTTATCATTACCAAATCTAGAAACCGATCTTGGTTGATCATGATTCATAAAATAAATACTATTCCAGCCTTTTTTATTTAAATCTACTTGCCATTTAAATAAATTTTTCTTTAATTTCATGAAATCTATTTCTATTGTAGACCATTTGCCTTTTTCACCATAATCTAACCCTACATGCTCAAACTGAAAAACCATACTAAGCTCATTTCTAGATTCATCCGAGTAATCTATTGCATCTTTAGTAGAAACTCCTGGTGTCTCACCAACAGTCATAATATCATATTTTGATAAAACTTCTTTATTCATTTCTTTTAAAAATTCATGAATTCTAGGACCATTTAAATAATAAGGGCTTCCATCTCCAAGCCCTGTATCTTTTTTTATAACTCCATCCATATAACTCTGGCTCTTACTTAGCATATTTATAACATCCATTCTGAAACCATCAATTCCTTTATCAAGCCAGAATTTAATTAAATCATAAATCTCGTATCTTACATTTTTATTCTCCCAATTTAAATCAGGTTGCTCTTTAGTGAATAAATGAAGATAATATTCATTAGTATTTTTATCTAATTCCCATACATTTCCGCTAAAAAAAGATTCCCAATTATTTGGAGGGTTTCCATTTTTTCCTTCTTTCCAAATATAATAATCTCTATATTTATTATCTTTTGATTTTTTAGACTCTAAAAACCATTTATGTTCAAACGATGAATGATTGACTACTAAATCCATAATTAATTTAATATTTCTTTTATGCAATTCATCAAGCAATTTCTCCCAATCACTAAGCGAACCAAAATCATCCATTATATCTCTGTAATCACTAATATCATAACCATTATCATAATTTGGAGATTTATATACTGGATTTAACCAAATCGCATTTACACCTAAAGATTCAATATAATCAATTTTTTCTAAAATTCCTTTTAAATCTCCTATTCCATCACCATTTGAATCCTTAAAACTTCTAGGATATATTTGATATACTATAGCTTCTTTCCACCAATTTCTTTTCATATTCACCCCTTATCTATTTTATCAAAAGTATATCATAATCTATTTGTATATAATTTATATAAAATTACAATTAAATACAAAAAAATAAGTGATTATTAATATATAATAATCACTTACTCAATTTAAATATTTTATTTAAATATTTTCTACACTTATAACGGGGGGGAATAAATGTATGTAAACAGTTTTAACACTGTTTATAACTATGTTTTGTTGGCTCATTTCTTACCAACTCATGTATAATACCATTATATAATATACATGTCAATACCTTTTTAAAATATTTTTTTAAAATATTTTTTTATTTTGTTTTTCTAAATTCAACAGCAATTTGTGCACCAACCATCGCATTATTATATACTAATTTAATATTTGATTCCAAACTTTTACCTTCAGTTAAATCTTTTACTTTGCCAAGTAAATAAGGAGTTATATTTTTACCTTTAATTCCTAGTTTTCCAGCTTCAAAAAGTGCATCATTTATAGCTTTTGTTATTTCTTCGTGATCCATAGAATCCTCTTCCTTAATAGGATTAGCAATAATCATACCACCTTTTAAATCCATTCCCCATTTAGTTTTTAATGCATCTGCTATCTCTTTGGGGTTTTCAGCTTTATAATCAACAGAAAAACCACTTTTTCTACTATAAAAAGCTGGCATTTCATCAGTTTTATAACCAACTACAGGTACACCATTTGTTTCTAAATACTCTAATGTAAGTCCAATATCCAAAATTGATTTAACACCTGCACATACTACAGCAACATCAGTTTTTGAAAGTTCCTGTAAATCTGCTGAAATATCAAATGACTCACTTGCTCCTCTGTGAACTCCACCTATTCCACCAGTAACAAATACTTTTATACCAGCAAGATTAGCAATAATCATTGTTGAAGCAACAGTAGTTGCACCATCTAATCCTTTTGATACAATAAAAGGTATATCTCTTCTCGAAGCTTTTATAATTCCTTTTTCTTTTCCAAAATACTCTAATTCCTCAGGTGTAAGACCTGCTTTAAGTCTACCATTTATTATTGCAATAGTTGCAGGAACAGCACCATTTTCTCTTACTATTTCTTCAACTTTTCTAGCTGTTTCAACATTTTGAGGATAAGGCATACCATGTGAAATAATAGTTGATTCAAGAGCAACTACCGGTCTTCCTTCATCAAGTGCTTTTTTTACTTCAGGGTTAATATCTAAATATTTTTCATACATTTTTTATATCTCCTTTATACTTTCTAAAATTATTTTTTCCGAAATTAAATCACTAATCGTTTTCTCACTCTCTAATGCAAATCTTGACATTTTCATTGATAATTTAATCGCTTTATCTAATTCGATATCCTTCATATATGAGTAAACAAGTCCAGCTATAAAAGCATCACCTGCACCAGTCGAATTAACAATATCTATTCTTTCAGTTTTCATATTGAAGACACCTTCACAATTTCCAAAATGAATATTTTTTGATCCATTTGAAATAATAACTTGTTGTACTCCTAATTTTAAAAACTTTTCCACAGCATTTTGCATATCAATTTCGTTATTTATTTCAATATCAAGAAGTTTTTCAGCTTCAATTTTATTTGGCTTTAATGTATATATTTTATTCAAATGTTTTTTTATTTTAACCGCTTTTACAGTAGAAACTGTATCAACAAATATCTTTTTATCAGAAAAAGCATCAAAAATATAATCTATAACATGTTCATCCATATTTGTATCTATAACTAAAGCTTTAGCACGTAAAATGAGCTCTTTATACTTCTCAAGATATTCTATAGATATTTCACTACTTATATCCATATCTGAAATTGCAAGTTTCATATCACCATCTTTATCCATTACAGATAAATAAGTAGATGTTGGGTTATTATGCGAAATATAAATATTATCCATATCTATTCCAATTTTTCTAGATTCATTTATTATTTTATCTCCATAAATATCACTTCCAACCACAGATAATAACTTAGCATTTATATTTAACTTAACCAAATTTTCAGCAATATTTCTTCCGACTCCACCCATTGATATTTTTAATTTTCCAGGATTTGAATCATTCAAAATTATAAATTCATTTGAAAAACCAGTAAGGTCCATATTTGAACCACCTATTATTACAGCATAATCATTCTGATTTAGAACATAGCATTTACCTTTTATTCTGCCCTTTTTTATTAAATTTGCAACATGTACTCCAACAGAAGATCTTTTTATGCCAACTTTTTCTGCAATCTCCTTTTGGCTAATAAATGGATTGTTCTTTATTAAATTGTATATTTCAATTTCTCTTTTTGTCATCGCATCACCACTTCTGCTTATATTTTAAACACATGTTTATAATATAAGTTCTATAATGTTTTGTCAATAATAACAATAAAAAAAAGAAATTCATTTAATCTGAATTCCTTTTTTAAATTTATATTTTCATTTTATTTCTTTCATCATTTACAATATAAAACTCTTCATTTATATAGTTTTTCTTTTTATAATTAATTTTATTACCATTCAAAAGTTTTAAAACTCCACCTGCTTCTTCAACAATAATCTGCATTGCAGCAGTATCCCAAATGCATGTCGGTCCAAAACGATAATATATATCCTGCTCTCCAGCTGCAATTTTGCATCCTTTAAGAGAACTTCCCATTCTTGTTACATTAATAATTCGATTCTTATTTTCTTCAAGAAGTTTCACACTTCTTTCCCACTGATGTGATCTACTAATAAGTACATTTACTTTTCCAATTCTATCAGAAACATTTATTTTTTTCAAAGTCCCATCTTTCTCGAAAAATGCACCTTCACCTTTAATTGCGTAATACATTTCATCTAATACAGGAGCATATACAACACCCATTACTAATACATCATTTTTTAGCATTGCAATATTTACTGTAAACTCACCATTTTTCTTTACGAATTCCTTAGTTCCATCAATCGGATCAATAATAAAACAAACATTCTTATCACAAAACTGTTTATGTTTTACACTTTCTTCTGAAACCAATAAATAATCAAATTCTTCTTTTAACCTTGCTATTATTATTCTATTTGCTTCAATATCAGCTAATGTAATAGGAGATTTATCTTCTTTTTTCATAACTTTAAAATCAGTATTATATATTTCTAAAATTTTTTTACTTGCTTCAAGTACAACCTCTTTACAAATCTTTAATTCCTTTTCATACATAATAAAATCTCCTATTCATATATTATAACATTAATATTTTTTCAGAATTATTCTTAAAATATTTAATTTCAAAATCATAAGTTTCTAAATCAGCTTCTAAAATAGCATATTGTTCTCCATTAGTCCATTTTACAATTAATTCATTTTTAGAATTTGAATCAACTATTTCCATTTCACCATCAAACACTTTAAATTCATTTCTAAATTTCATTAATTTTAATAAACTTTGAATAACCGGTCTTTCAATTTCATTTTCTATTTCATTCAAACTATAAAAATGTCTATTTATATTTCTACCCATTTTTGTTTTTTCTAATAATTCAATATCATTTTTACCTGCCATTAAACCTACATAATATACTTGAGGAATACCAGGAGAAAAAAACTGAATGGCTCTCGATAATAAATATGCTTTATCATTATCGCCAAGAGCTGAATAATAAGTGCAATTAATTTGATAAATATCTAAATTTTTATATTTTTCAGAACTGTAAATTTTCTTAGCACTTCCACCTTTTGAATATAATGCTTCTTTTGTAAATTCCACATCTTTATCACTCATTAAATCTTTTACATCAACTACTCCAATACCATCATGAGTATCTAAAGTAGTAAATTGATTCTTAGGTGCAATTTTCATCCAATTAACTAAATTCTCTTTATTATTACTATATAATGCATGCAAAACAAGCATTGGTAAAGCAAAATCGTAAATATAATAACCTTTTTTTGCTAGTTTTAATTGAATTGAATAATGTTCATGTATTTCAGGTAATATTACAGCTCCATTATCTTTAGCAATATCATTTACATAATCAAGTATCTCCCATGTATCAGGTTCAACAAAAAAACAATTTGTATCAACTTTTTTAGTTACATATGCAAAAGCATCTATTCTAATAATTTTTGCACCATTTTTACATAGCCCAACTATTGATTCTTTAATAAATTCTCTTGTTGCCTCTTTTGTAATATCTAAATCAACTTGCTCTTCATCAAAAGTACACCAAATTTTTTCTTTTGTTCCATCATCAAATTCAACATCAATATATGGAGCTCTAGGTTTTCTTTTATAAATCAAATCAATTTGTTCTTGAGTTGGTTCGCCATTAGGCCAAAATTCACTGTACTTTATAAAATAATCATAAAACTCAGATTGGTCTTTATTTTTTATAAAATCATAAAAATACTCTGAAGACTTAGAGATATGATTTAACATTATATCATACATTAACGTATGATTATCACTTATTCTTAATAAATCATTCCAATTACCGAATTTTTTATCAACTTTATCATATGTTTTTGGAGCAAACCCTCTATCAGCAGACGAAGGATAAAAAGGCAAAACATGAACACCTTTCACAGCATCCTTAAAATAATTTTCAAGAACATACTCAAGTTCACTTAAATTTTTACCTAAACTATCAGGATAAGTAATTAACATAACTTCATTTTTCATTTTCTCCTCCTTGTAACCGGTTTCATCACTTTAAAAAAATAAGATCCCAAACGGAATCTTATTAAATTTTATTTTTTATAATACTCTTGTTCTACCAGCGTAAACAATACCTTTTTCAGAATCTAAAGTAATTAACGCTCCATCTTTCATAATATCAGTTGCATTACTTGCACCAACTATTGCAGGAATCCCAAGAGATACAGCTACAACAGCAGCATGAGAAGTATATCCACCTTCTTCAACAATTAAACCAGCTGCATTTTCAACATACAGCATTAAATCTTTATCAGTAGCATTAGTTGCAATAATATCACCTTTGTGGAATTTATCTTTTGCATCTTGAAGACTTCTTATTACACAAACATTTCCTGTAATAACTTCTTTTCCAAGTCCTGTTCCTTTAGTTAAAATATCACCAATTAAATGAACTTTCATTAAATTTGTTGCTCCAGCTATACCAACAGGAACTCCAGCAGTAATTACTACTAAATCTCCATGTTTTACATAATTAGCTTCTTTTGTTTTATCTATTACCATATCAAATATTTCATCTGAAGTTTCTGCTTCATCAATTAATACTGATTCAACACCCCAAACTAATGCTAATTTTCTTCTTACAGCTTCAACTGGTGTACCAGCAACAATCACTGATTTCGGTCTTAATTTAGCAATTTTTCTTGCAGTAAATCCCGAAGCAGTAGCAGTTAATATTGCGCTTGCCTCTAAATCTAATGCAGTTGTACATGTCGCATGTGATACAGCAAATGTAACACCTGTCTCAACTGCCTTATGAGCTCTATCTTTTAATAAATTCTTATAATCTATAGCATTTTCAGCCGATTTTGCAATTGATACCATTGTTTTAACAGATTCAATTGGATAATTACCCATTGCTGTTTCACCAGAAAGCATAATTGCGTCAGTACCATCAAAAATTGCATTCGCAACATCAGTAGTTTCTGCTCTTGTTGGTCTAGGATTTCTAATCATTGAATCTAGCATCTGAGTCGCAGTAACAACTGGTTTACCTTGAACATTACATTTTTCAATCATCATTTTTTGAACAATTGGAACTTGTTCAATTGGAATTTCAACTCCTAAATCTCCTCTTGCAACCATAATTGCATCAGAAACCTCAATAATTTCATCTATATTGTCAACACCCTCTTGATTTTCAATTTTTGAAATGATATGAATATCATGAGCATTATTATCTTCTAATACTTTTCTAATTTCTAAAACATCACTTGCTTTTCTAATAAAAGATGCAGCGATAAAATCTATTCCATTTTCTATACCAAATATAATATCAGCTTTATCTTTATCTGTAATAGCTGGCAAGTTAATGCTTACACCTGGTACATTAACACCTTTATAATCTTTAACAGGACCATCATTTAATACTTTACATTTAATATCTTTTTCATCAATTTTTACTACTTCTAATCCAATAAGACCGTCATCTATTAAAATTGTATCTCCTATAACAACATCATTTACTAAGTTTTTATATGATAAAGTACATCTTTCTTGGTCACCTTCAACATCTTCACTTGTAAAAGTAAAGAAATCTCCTTCTTTTAAATTAACAACATCTTCTTTAAATATTCCAGTTCTAATTTCAGGACCTTTTGTATCTAAAAGAAGAGCTACAGGCATGTTTAATTCTTCTCTAACTTCCTTAATCATATTTAATTTTCCTAAATGTTCTTCATGCGAACCATGAGAAAAATTAAGTCTTGCTACATTTAAACCGCTTCTTACCAATTCTGCAAAAATTTCTTTATCAGAACTTGCAGGTCCAATAGTACAAATTATCTTTGTTTTTTTCATTTCAATCTCCTTATAATCTTTAAATTCTTCTATTATAACATATTACATATTTCAAAAAATAACACTGTATATTCCTATGAATTATTAAACTAAATAGCAAGGATTTGAGTCAATTTAAACAAATCATTATCTATTTCTCTAGGAATTACTAAAGCTTCTTTAATATTCAAAGAAATAATTTCATTACCTTTAATTCCAACAAGTTTTCCAGCATCACCATTAATTAACAAATTAACAGCTTCAGCACCAAATCTACTAGCTAAAACTCTATCATAAGGAGTTGGGGTTCCTCCTCTTTGTAGATATCCAATAACACTCACTCTTGTTTTAATTCCTGTTTTTATTTCAAGTTCTTCTGCAAGTTTATATGGTTTTCCAACACCTTCAGCAAGTAAAATAATACTGTGAAGTTTGCCTCTGTTTTTTCCTCTTATAAGATTTTCAGATATCTCATCAATATCAAATTCAATTTCGGGAATTATTATACTTTCAGCACCACCTGCTAATCCAGCATAAAGCGCTATGTCACCACAATTTCTACCCATCACTTCAATAATATTTGTTCTTCCATGTGCAGTTGACGTATCTCTTACATTTCCAATTGCATTAACAACAGTCATTAACGCCGTAAAAAATCCAATTGTATAATCTGTATAACCTAAATCATTATCAATTGTTGCAGGAATACCAATGGTAGGAATACCATTTTCACATAATTTTTCCGCACCTCTAAAAGAACCATCTCCACCAATTACAATAAGACCATCAATTCTAAAAGTTTTTAATACATTAATTGCTTTATTAAGACCTTCCTCAGTTTTAAATTCCAATGATCTGGCAGATCTTAATTTTGTTCCGCCTCTATGAATTATATCTCCAACAGAAGAAACATCCATATTTACAATATCACCTTCAATTAAGCCTTGATAACCTCTTTTAATCCCTACAACTTCTAGCCCATTATAAATTGCTACTCTTACAACAGCCCTAATTGCAGCATTCATTCCAGGAGCATCTCCACCACTTGTTAAAACGCCAATTTTTTTCATATTATCACTCCAATTATAAACCGCTTTTATTATCTTAAACTATTTTTACAAAATATTCAATGAATTTAATCATCTACTTAAAAAAATCCTTGATTTAACAATATTTTACAGAATTTGTACCAGTAATTTTTTCTAAATCAATTTTTAATTTATCAGAATAATTAATTAAAAATTTATCACCAAGTTCAAGTTTCTCATTTTTACTTTCTAAATAAATTACAACTTTTTTTTCACCTTTACTAGCATTTAATACCCTTTTTATGAGTTTTATATCATCAATTTTGTAATTCTTTATTTTAATATAAAGTTTCTTATTTTTCCCATTCATTTTCTCAATTAATTCATCATTTATTTTCTCAATTTTCAAAGCAATTATTTTCGGAACTTCAGTTTCATCATAACTAATCTTTCCTCTTACAATAATTGGATTACCAACTTTTAATATGTTTTTATTACCATAATACACTTTAGGAAAAACAATTATTTCTTGTTCATTATAAATATCTTCAATTGTTAAAAAAGCCATTTCATTTGAGTTTTTTGTTATCTTTAAATTCATTTTTGAAATCATTCCAATCAAAACAGTTTGCTTAGAATCATATTTTTC
>JAUCFZ010000222.1 GCA_030377915.1 Clostridiaceae bacterium HSG29 | reverse complement strand
TAAACATAAACACAAAAGAGCACTCGCACTTACTTCACGTAAATTAATTCGTTTGATTTTTGCATTGCTGAGCAATAATCAACTTTACTCCGACAAGTATGTTGGAAGTAATGTAATTGAATAAATTTTCTGCCTTCTAAATTTTCTGTTTTTAGTTGGTTATTTTGTGATGCAAAATTTTATATGTTTTTTAGCTTTTTATCTAATTTTTTATCTTGACATATTACCGGATTGCTTTTTTATATTTGACGAAAAAATTTAAGAAAAGTTCCAAACTAAGTTAAAAAATTAATTATATTCACTTTCTTATATATTTAAACTATAATTAGAGGCGGAGGGTGATAAAATGAAAATAGTATTAACAAACAAATTTAAAAAATATGCACAAGACAAGAATATTACTGCAGTAGCAATTAAATATGGGAAAAGTTGTAGTTCCTGAGCGGGTTCTTTTAAAGTGCCGGCGGTACTTAAAGGAAAACCGAAAGACATTTCTAAATTCAAATATAATATAGTTGATGGAATTGAAGTATATGTTCATAAGGCTGTGAGAACTACTGAAAAAAACCTTTTGGAATTAAATGTTATTGGTTTTTTGATGTTAAAGGAAATTGAAGTAAAAGGAATGGATCTTAAAATTTAAAAAAGTATAATTAAAACTCTTGAATAAATTTCATTTGTAATATAAAATATATTTAAGAGAACGAAGAATAAATACAGGCGCATCAACACACAAAACATACATTATAGCATATTGATGATTTTGGGGAGTTGACTAAATGAGAATTGTGAAGGTTTCTTCAAAAATAATTGGTAATTCTTTAGCTAGACCAATAATTAGTAATTGTGGTCAGGTTTTAATTGCAGAGAATTCAAAAATTAATGAAAATACTATAAGGAAATTTGATCGATTTGGTATTAAAAGTGTTTATATAAAAACTGAAGTCATTAATGATATTTACGATATTATTACTGACAGAGTTAGAAAAAAGAATGTGCATAAATTTAAAAGTTTTATTAAGGAATTGAATTTAAAACTTGATAAGACTAGAAAACTAAGTGTTAGGAAAGAAATTAAATTAGATTTAAAATTAAAAGAAAATATTATTGAAATAGTTTGGGATTTAATAAAAAATATTAATTTCGATAATAAAATAAAATTTGTAGATATTAAATCAGCAGAAGATTATTTATATGAACATCAGATAAATATTTGTATTTTATCTGTATATATGGGTAAAAAATTAAGATTTAATGATAAGAATTTAGAAAAATTAGCTATAGCTTCATTAATATGTGATTTTGGTAATTTATTATTAGATAGCGAAAAATATTTATCAAATAAAATTCTAAGTAAAAAAGAGAAAAAAGAATTTGAGAAGCACACATCTTTAGGATACGAATTTTTTCATAATGAAACTGATTTTAAAATTACTGAAATAATTCCTATTATTGAGCATCATGAAAGAGTTAATGGATCAGGATATCCGCGAGGAATCAATGGTGATAAAATGCATATATTTTCAAAAATAATTGCAATTGCTGATGTTTATGATGCTCTTACATCTGATAGACTTCATAGACCGGCTTTTTCACAAAGCGATGCAGTTAGAATGTTAATGAATGACGCAGGGGTATTATATGATTATAAATTAACTAAATTATTCGTTGAAAATATTATTTCATATCCAATAGGAACAAGGGTGTTACTTTCAACAAATGATATTGGAATAGTAACTCATGAAAAAGAAAATATACTTGATTTACCTACGGTTGCAGTAATTACTGGTGAAAGAAAACGTTGGATTGATTTATCAAAAAATAAAGAAATTAACATAGAAAGAGTAATAATGACTCAATAATACCTGAAAGGGTATTTTTTTTGTATGAATTAATATTTGTAATAGCTTACTATTATAAAATTTGATATAATTACAACGAGGGTGCGCCAGTTCGGCGTGTAATATATAATTAGGTGAAATACCTAATCCAGTAAAGTCTAACCAACAGCTGGTACTTAGTCTTGGAGCCGAAGTGGTGACATAAGGTTTAAGCGTAGACAAAGG
>JAUCFZ010000221.1 GCA_030377915.1 Clostridiaceae bacterium HSG29 | reverse complement strand
ATCCAGTATTTGAAAAATATTCAAATCAATTATTCGATTTTGTAGAATTAAGAGCAGAAATGAAATATTTAAAAAAAGAATCAAATAAAGTTGGAAGAATAAATATTAGAAAATTCATTGAAAGTTCAATTATTATTTGTGATAAAATTAATTAATATCGTCTTAAAATGTCTTATTATGTCTTTATTAATATAGAATGTTAAATATAATTAATATATACGTTAAATATTTAAGGAGGAAAGAATGAAGAACATGAAGTTAACAACAAAAATTTTTATTGGACTTATTTCAGGTATTATTGTAGGTATGTTTTTACAAGGTGCACCAGATATTGCACAAAATTATATTAAACCTTTTGGAACATTATTTATTAACATGATTAAAATGATCATTGTTCCACTTGTATTTTCATCATTAGTAGTAGGTGCTGCTAGTATTGGAGATCCAAAATCACTAGGTAGAATTGGTGGAAAAACTTTAGTTTATTATCTAGTTACTACTGCTATAGCAGTTACTATTGGTTTAGCATTAGCTATGATTTTAAAACCAGGTGCTGGATTAATTATACCGGTTGGTGATGCAGCAAAATCAGTTGAAACACCATCAATAATAAATACACTTTTAAATATTATACCTAGAAATCCATTAAAAGGATTAGTAGATGGAAATATTTTACAAGTTATTGCATTTGCATTATTTTTAGGAATTGGTTGTACAGTATTACCAGAAGAGAAATCAGCTCCATTTGTTAATTTCTTTGATAGTTTAGCTGAAATTATGTATAAAATTACTGCATTTATTATGGAAGTTGCACCATATGGTGTATTTGCATTAATAGTACCAGTTGTTTCACAATATGGTCTTGATGTATTAAAACCACTTAGTATGGTAATTTTAGCTGTTTATATTGGATGTATACTTCATGCAATTATTACTTATTCAACAGCAGTAAAAATATTTGCTAAAATTAGCCCATTGAAATTTTTTAAAGGTATAGCACCAGCTGCTGTAACAGCATTTAGTACTACAAGTTCATCAGGAACTTTACCTGTTACAATTAGATCGGTAAGAGAAAATTTAGGCGTATCTGAAAAGATTTCATCATTTGTATTACCATTAGGTGCAACAATAAATATGGATGGAACAGCACTGTATCAAGGTGTTTGTGCTCTTTTCTTAGCACAAGTTTACGGGATTGATTTATCAGTTGGACAAATGATGACAATAATATTAACTGCAACTTTAGGTTCAATTGGTACAGCAGGTGTACCAGGAGCAGGACTTATTATGTTAACATTAGTTTTACAGTCAGTAGGATTACCATTAGAAGGTCTTGTTCTTATTGCAGGTATTGATCGTATTTTAGATATGGCTAGAACATCTGTAAATGTTATAGGAGATGCATCTTGTGCAATAGTAATAGCTGCTACTGAAGGTGAATTAGAAACAATAGAAGAAGAAATTGGTGCATAATGAAAAAAAATATAATTGGAATAATTGGCGGCATGGGACCAATGGCCACAGCTGATTTATTCAAAAAAATAATTTTAAATACTAAAGCTAATTCTGATCAGGAACATGCTCATGTAATAATTGATAGTAATGTAATGATACCTGATAGAACTGATGCAATATTAAATAATGGTGAAAATCCAGTTCCAGAGTTAACAAAGACTGCAATTAATTTAATTAATGCTGGAGCTAATATTTTGATTATGCCTTGCAATACAGCACATTATTTTTACAATGAAATAATTGAAAGAATAAATAAAGAAAATTATGTGTTTTTAAATATGATTGAGGAAACTGCAAAGTATTTAAAAAAACAGAATGTAAAAAATGTATGTTTACTTGCAACTGCAGGAACTTATAAATCTCAAGTATATCAAAATGTATTTAATAGTTATAATATTGAATTGTCAGTGCCTTCGAAAGAAAATCAAAATATGATTATGGAGTCAATTTACAATTATAAAAAAGGTATAAAGAAATATCATAAAGAAGAATTTTTAAAAATTGTTGAAAAAAGTGATAATTTAAATAATAAGAAATTTATTCTAGGATGTACAGAACTTCCTCTT
>JAUCFZ010000220.1 GCA_030377915.1 Clostridiaceae bacterium HSG29 | reverse complement strand
TATTTTATACATATATACCTCTATTCTACAATTTTTAATTTTAAAATCTTATCAATAAAATAAATTAGTTTTCCAGCCTTTTGAACAACCATTTTAGAATGACTTATTCCAACTATTTTACCTATTGCTTTACCACCTACTGTTAAAGAAGCAATTAAACCAGTAAGCATTACTGAAAGAGTACTTTTTTCAAAAAACGGTATATCAAATAGCATTATTTTTGTAATAATAATTGCTCCAGCAGCTCCACTTACAATTCCTGCAATATCACCAATTACATCATTGCAAAAATTAGCTACCATACTAGCATTCTTTATTAAATAAATTGAATGCTTTGCAGCTTTTACTTTCTGAGATGCCATTGAGTTAAACGGCTCAATTTTCGCAGCTGCAACAGCAATACCAATAGTATCAAAAAATATTCCTACAAATATTATTAATATTAATAATATTACTGCCATAAATAAATTTGTATTCCTCAAAGTCGTATCAGCAAAAATACTCATAAAAACAGCTAAAATAAAAGTAATTATTATAATTTTAAATATCCAAACATTGCTTTTTTTCATTTTAGCTCCTTTTGTAAATAGTTGCGTGATATTGGTCAATGTTAATTTTACAACTTAGGTCCGGTAGGATTTCCCTAATCAAGTACTAATTCGTCACCGAATTAACCGTTTCCATTTAAACTCGATTTACACCGGATCACCACTTAGTTTGTACCTCAATCCATTAACCAACTTTTATAAAAAATAGTCTAGAGGATTTCCCACACACTATATTATTTCCTACCCTCTTTTGCAGATTGGTTTCAAACATCCACCTTTTCCACTCAAGGCAGGCTACACTAAGTCAAATCCAAATAAATAGTTCAACAAAGGTATACTTGCATAAATGCAAGCCTCCGCGAAATTAGGGGTAGTCGCACATGCCGTTGTGAAATGCCCTAATCCCTTTTTCCCAGAACAAGCCCCCGACTGGGCGTCGGAAGCCTATTACAGGAACTTCATCGATATGCCCTTAAACGAATTTTTAGCCCCGTCTTCGAAAATAATATATATGACTAGAATACTACATCACGCAACATTCATAAAAAATGCATACACATTTTCTATAACTAATTAAAACTTCTTTAGTTCCTTCTATTAAAAATATATTCCGTTAAATCATAAATAAATTTGTTTTCTATATCTATATCATCAAGAAGTTGAAAACTTCTTGTTTTTAGTATTTCTAATTTTTCTTTAGTTCTTTCAATTCCCATAAACTTAATATATGTGTTTTTTTCATTTCTATAGTCACTGTCAATTGATTTGCCAAGTGTTTTCTCATCAACAGTTGCTTCTAAAAGATCATCTTTTAATTGAAATGCAATTCCAATATTATCGGAATATTCCTCTAAAAGATTTATTATTCTATCAGATTGATTCGCAATCAACCCTGCAGTTACAATTGAAGCTTTGATTAATTTTCCGGTTTTATTTTCGTTAATAAACTCTAAATTTTCAAGAGTTTCATTCTTTTTTGCTAGTTCAACATCTGCAATTTGCCCTATTATCATGCCTTCTTTACCTGCAGCATCAGCTAAATATTTGCAAGCTTTTAAAACATTCTTTGAGAAATTTTCAGATAAATATGATAAAGACGTTTCATATGATTGATTAAGGAGTGCATCACCAGTTAAAATTGCAGTTGCCTCATTAAATTTTATATGTGAAGTAGCTCTACTTCTTCTTAAAACATCGTCATCAATAGCAGGCAAATCATCATGAATTAAAGAATAAGTATGAATCATTTCAATAGCTGAAGAAAACTTAATGATATTTTCTTTTTTTCCACCAAAAGCTTCAAAAAAAACAATATTCAAAATTGGTCTTATTCTTTTACCCTTAGATAAAAAAGAATAATTAATTGCACTATTTAAATATAAAGAATGTTGATTTAAACTTTTATTATTAATTTTATTAAATTCACCGTTAATATATTTTTGATATTCTTTTAATTTTTTCTTAAATTCCATTTTCAACCTCTAATTCTCAAGTTTTTCATTTAAAATTTGAATTTTATTTTCTGCATTTTTTAA
>JAUCFZ010000002.1 GCA_030377915.1 Clostridiaceae bacterium HSG29 | reverse complement strand
TCATATTATAAAACAAAAACTATTAAAACTAAAGTTAATCTCAATAGCCTATTTAAATACCAACATAATTTATATTCAGTACCACCTGAATATGTTGGTAAGATTATTTCAGTTTATGCGACCGAAAATAATCTACACGTTTATTATAACAGAGATTTGATAACGGTGCATGAACTTTCTAATAATAAAATAAATTATAGCAAAGTTCACCATTTAGAAATGATTAATAACACTTTTTCTAAAAAAGAAAATATAAAAGATTATGCTTTGATGCATTTTAAAGAATTGGAGAAATTTAATGAACAAATATCAAACGTTATCAGAGAACCTTAAAACTTTAAAACTAAGCCAGTTTAACGTTCATTTAGACGATTATATAGATAAAATAAATAAAAATGAAATAAGTTTAGTTGAAGCTCTTTACGAATTAACAAAAAAAGAAATTGAAGTAAAAAACTTTAACGCACAAAATGCAATGGTAAAAGTTGCAGGTTTTCCACATCGAAAAGAACTCAAAGATTTTGATTTTGATTTTCAACCAAAAATAAACAAGCAACAATTTTTAGATTTTGAAAGCTTAAGGTTTTTAGAAAAGAAAGAAAATATAATATTAGTGGGTAATTCAGGTGTTGGTAAATCTCATTTAGCAACTTCGATAGGAATAGCAGCAGCTAAAAAACGTGTTAGTACGTATTTTATAAAATGTCATGATTTAATACAAAATTTAAAAAAAGCTCAATTAGAAAACAAACTTGAACAAAGAATAAAAAACTATACAAGGCATAGATTATTAATCATTGATGAAGTTGGGTATTTACCAATTGGTTCTGAAGAAGCAAAAATGTTTTTTCAACTAATTGATAAACGTTATGAAAAGAAAAGTACTATTATAACAAGCAACATTAATTTATCAGATTGGAATACAATATTTAAGGATAGCATGATAGCAAGTGCAATACTAGATCGTTTAATACATCATTCAAGTATAATAAATATTATGGGTAATTCATATAGAACTGCATATGCTTTATCAAAATTATCAAACGAAACTAATGAAGAACAAGCTATTTAATTTAATAAAAGTGTACATCTTTATTTAAGCAAAAACTAGCATTTTTATCTTGACATTTATAGAATCAAAGTTTTTATTACTTTTTCAGAGCACTCCCTGGCACCGTTCACGTCTAACTAACAATCTTTTTATAATCCATAGCCGAATAAATACATATCCCAATATAGAACATAATACTAGTCATTTTGTTAAGTCTTAACTTACTATTTGTTTTTCTCACATAATCGTATTTTTGATCTATCAAATAGGAAATATATGCACTTAATAATGTCACGATAAAGCTAGGTATAAATTTGATTATATCCATTAACATACTCTCACCTCTTTCAAATAATCTTCTTTCTAATTGCCTTTAATTTTTATAAATACAATAAATACCCATCATAATATAAAAAATTATGAAGTCAAAGCGACTTCTTCATAATCCTAATGCTAGTCTTCTTATGTTGACTAACGTTCCGTGAACTTACGACGTGGACATCCTTCCGAATTTCTGTCCATGTTGTAAGTTCGCTGTTAAGCGAAGTTTCTTGCGGAAACACAACTGAAATCATTATATGAATCTAACTCTCTTTGGGCTTTAGTTACATCGTAATGAGACTCAAATATTAGGGTTTTTGAAATGCTAAAACAAGATGATAATACAGAACAATAGTCAGTTTCAACCGCTTCATCCTCATATGCTGGAAATACATAATTCATACCTACTTCTGAAGCTTCTAAAGATGCGCACGAGAAATATCTTAGGCCATAAAGGTTTCCTTTACGTACTTCAATTCGTACCCATTGCATTAGTAATTGAGGTATAATATATTCTGATGCAAATGGATCACTTTTATTCTTTCTAATGTAAGAGCTAGCTACTATAAGAGGATACCAATACAAATAGTTATACATTACACTTTGATTCATTAAATCTATTTCATTAAATCTGTTTTCAAACTCTTCATTGAAATTACGATTAGAGTATTTCAAAAAATGACTTGGTTTTACACCTAACTCGATCACCTTCATATCATTACCATTATTTTCACTTCGATTTCGAACTAGTCTAAATCTCGCAGCTATTGTATATGTCATACTATCTACTGGTCTGATTTCCTGTCTACACACTTCCATATTTGTTCCTAGATAAAGGCATGGATAACCTGCTATGCTATATCTACAGGTATCAACTTTATGTCTTAAGAAAAATGGGGTATGAAATAATTCTTTCCTCAAATATTCTCTATCCTCATCAACATTTCGAATTCTATATAGTTTAAGAGGATCATCTTGGAATATTGTAGATTGCTCCCCAGTCTTCTGATAAATTCTAATAGGCTTATCAATTATTGTTTTCATGACTCTACTAAACGTATCATAAGCTTTGGTAGGTAATCCATTATGATAATGTCGTATTACTCTCACCAATAAACTTGAAATACGCTTTATCTCTTTCAAATCCTCTTTATCTACTACATTCGAAAGCGAATCACTATAATACTGAAGCTTTCTATCTAATGTATCTTTGAAATTATTACCTTCCCAGATAATTGGTAAATCTAAGTTACCATCTGTCATTAATTCTAGAAACATATCTCTATCAAAATTCAATATCATATTAATCCTCCAATAAAATAGTAAAAATTTCGCTTAACGTTCTGCAATTCACGACGTGCCTCTATTTATTTTTAACCCTCTTGGTAATGTATATTTTTTTCGCTCTACACACTCTAAGCGTTGCAATATCATGTTTTGAACTGTTGTGTTAGGTGAAGGAAAATCAACATGTAACTCTAATATTAATTATTATTTCTGAGAACAGCCTCAATCAAAGACTTGTCATTAGAACTAATATTAATAACTACATCATATGATTCATTTTTATATGCCCATGTTTCTATTTTATTTGCTGTACGCATGTGTAAAATTATTTTCTCATCCCCATCAAATTGAAAAGCATCTACATATTCCAATTTATAAGATCCAGTAGATGTATAAATTGAATCACCTAAAATATATTCTGGAGAAAATCTCATATAAATAATCATTACTAAACCTAATATCCAAGCCAATGGTAATAAAATATTTATTATCATATTATCAAATCTTACAAATGCTCCATAATTAGCCAAAACCAATATAAACCAAAAACCAAACATTTGATACCATTTTTTCTGATTTTTCTTAATCAAATCTATGCGAAATTCATTCTTTCCTAGCAATCTCCTTAGTATATTTTTATAAATAAAAATTCCAATAAAAATACTGAATATAACTGCAGCCATACTTATTATTAATTCAAACATCTGTTGTCACCTCTTAGTTGTCTTTTCTTTCACCTAACTTTTTTATTACCAATACTATAAAATTCTATTATATCGGTAATCCTTCCAAATCTTCATCATAACTGAAATTCTGTAATATTACTCTATAGAAAGTCTAATGGATTTGGTATCTCTTTGATTGATTTTTAATACATGTTTATATTTCAGCAGTTTTGAACTTGAATGTCTAATAACTCCTGAATATATCTTCATTATATAAATGACTTAAATCCTATTTACAAGTAGAAATAATAAATATTCGTTAATATTGTCAGTTTTTAGTTGTATATCTTCAAATATATTTTAACATTCTGAAAATTTTACATCAAGTTTTTTTACTTTATTTTATTTTATAATATATTTGTAAAGAAAAATCCGCTAATTACTTAACGGACTGTTTTTATATTTATCATTTAGTATTTATAATTTTGAAATTAATTCTTTTAAATACAATTTAAAATCATCTTTAATTTCATCATGTCTAAGTGCATATTCAACATTGGCCTCCATATATCCAAGTTTATTTCCAGCATCATAACGTCTACCTTCAAAATCATATGCATATACATTTTGTTTCTTATTAAGATTTTTAATTCCATCTGTTAATTGTATTTCTCCACCTTTACCTTTTTTAGTGTTTTCTAATTCTTCAAAAATTTCAGGTGTTAATACATATCTTCCTAGAATTGCCATATTAGAAGGTGCATTCTCAATATCAGGCTTTTCAACCATATCATTAAGTTCATATGTTCTATCATTCACTTTTTTTCCGTCAACAATGCCATATTTACTAACATTTTCTTTCTTAACTTGCTGCACTCCCACAACAGATGAATTATATTCATTATAAACATCAATAAGTTGCTTAATACATGGTTCTTCTGAATAAACTACATCATCGCCTAATAAAACTGCAAAAGGTTCATTTCCAATAAAAGACTTCGCACATAATATTGCATGCCCTAATCCTTTTGCTTCTTTCTGCCTAACAAAATGAATATTAACCATATTTGAAATATCCTCTGATATTTTTAATAAATCTAGTTTATTATTATTTCTTAATGAATAATCTAATTCAGGAGTTTTATCAAAATGATTCATAATAGCTTCTTTATTTCGACTAGTAATAATTAAAATTTCTTCAATCCCAGCATTAATTAATTCTTCAACATTATATTGAATAGTGGGTTTATCTACTATTGGTAACATTTCCTTAGGTTGTGCTTTAGTTGCAGGAAGAAATCTTGTTCCAAATCCTGCAGCTGGTATAACTGCTTTCCTTACTTTCATTACACACCTCATCAATCTTCAATATGTTCCTCTTTAATCATTTTATCTCTGTACATTACATTTGTTTCATTTAATTTCATATACATGCGCTCTAAGAATAAATTCATTATTTTATTACCTATTATTGGATTTGAATTAATTAATTTTTCCATATCTTCTTTTGATATCCTCATCAATTCAACAAACTCATCAGCAATTCCTGTTGAATTAAATTCTTTCTTCAACAAAGTAGTTTCGCCCATTATAGAATTACTACAAGCAGTAGCTAATAATATTTCCTCTCCTCTTAAATCACATTTAACAACTCTAACGCAACCTTTTATAATTGCATAAATAAATAAATCATTATCTTTATTCCTAAATATTATATCATTTTCATTATACGCTTTCAATTCAGATATTTTTGAAATAATTTCAATTTCCTCATCTGTAAAACGCTTAAATAATTCATGAGATTTAAACTTTTCTATTTTTTCTTTCTCAGTAGTATTTGCATAAGCTTCCATATTAATTTCAATTTTCTGACCAGTTAAATTATAACTTTCCATAATTTTTCTTAGATTTCTTCTTAATTTAATTGTTCTCTTTATTAAAGATACCCAATCTCTTTGAGTTCGCATATAATCATCAAATACATCAAAATGAGGTTTTGCTTCATATTTTGATAAATAGACATTTTTTATAGATTCTCTACAACCTTCAACATCACCATTTGCCAAATAATCAAGCGCTAAAAGAACATTAGTCTTAAATATTTTATCTTCTAAATCTTCTCTTAAAAAATCTCCTGGGTACGGATCAAAATCAGTTGATGAAACTTTTGTCATATAATTTACATCTTTTTGATTATTTATTTTATCTTGCTCAAACATAAATCTATATATATCTTCTCTAAATCTTTTCCATACAGGGCTACTTTTAGGAGGTGGTAAATGCTTAATATTTAATTCATTATCTAAGAAGAAATCATATCCAAACATTTTTGAATTCATTAAATAATCAATATCTTCTCCACGTCTTATCTTTGGATCAAACGGAACTAACTGAAATAAATTCTTATGAATTACCATTGCACCACCAAAAGCAAAAGGAGTAACTTTCATTCTTGGTCCTTGTCCTATTATTTTATCAAACGCTTCTGTTTTAGAACCAAATCTATTCCAATAAGTCATCCAAGGAACAATATCTACATCATCATAAAATTCATTAAATTTATTTAAATAATATCCAGCTACACCATAAATTACATTACCATATTTTCTCATACCAATATGTTCTGTTGCCATATTAATGAAATTAGGATTTTCAAACACTTCATCATCATCAATCAATATTGCAACATCAGCGGAAATTAATTGGGCTGCATAAATACACATATTTCTAATATTTGAATATCCATTAAGAGATAATAAATCCGATCCTCTATATCCATTTTCAACAAATACATTTTCAATTTCAGTTAAAGTGCTTGGTGTAAATATATAGGTTTCTATTTCATCAATATCTGCTTTTTCAATTATTCTTTTAACGTTATTAACAGCATCCTCTTCTAACTCAATATCTACAGGGCATACCGGAATAATTAACTTAAATTTTTTGTCATTCAGTATTTTTATGCTTTCAAGAGTTCGCTGTAAAGTTCCTTCTTCGTCAATAGGAGTAGGATGATCATATATACCATCACTATCTTTAGAAAGCTCACCTTTTTTTCTTCCCCAATAAGTTGGAATCACTACACATTTTTTCATTAAAGCCTCCTTATTTTATTACATCTTCATATACTTTTTCTACTTTGTCCAATGATTTTTTCCATGAAAAATTGTTTAATGCATAACTATAACAATAATCTGATCTTTCTTTTTTATCTAAATTAAATATTTCATTTACTATTCCATCAGCTAGTGCTTGATAATCTTCAACCGGTACAAGAGTACCAACTTTACTATTAATAAAGTCTGGTAATCCACCTTGGTTAGTTCCAACAACAGGCGTACCACAAGCTAAAGCTTCAATAGCAACAAGACCAAATGGTTCAGTTCTAGAAGGAACAGTACTTACATCAGCAATATTATATAATGTAACTAATTGTTCTTGAGTAACATGCCCTATAAAATGCACATTTAAAAGACCTAATTCCTCTTTTAACTTTAGTAATGGTTCACGTAACTGACCATCTCCCGCTATTATAGTAGTAACATTTTTATTTAATTTATTTTCATAAATTTTTGCTGCTCTTAATAAAACATCAACACCTTTAAAATCAGCTAATTTACCTGCAAAAGAAACAATATGATCAGTTACTTTATCAATTCCAAATTTCTTTAACTCATCCTTTATATTCAACTCAGTCCGTACAAATAAATTTTCATCATAACCATTCATTATTAATTCTTTATTATTTTTTATTTTATAAAGTTCAGTTACTTCCCTATCTACTTGATTTGAAATTGTAATTATTTTTGAAGCTTTTTGAGCACCTTCAATCGCATATTTATGATAACGTTCATCTTTTACAAATCCCTTTAAATCAGTACCATGTGCTGTAACAACATACGGAATATCAAACTTTGAAGCAATATAAGGAGTAATCCACAAATGTTGAGCATGAATAACATCAGGCTTCAACAATTCAATTTCTTCCTTTGCAGCTATATAAAAAGCATCCACATATTCTTTAATTTGATCCTCACTCAAATTATAATATGTATTATTTGATATTGGATGTGTTGTAAAACAAGGAAAATTAAAATCAACATCATAATTATTTCCTTTACCATTATTAAATTTTATTACCCTTGATTTAAACCCTTCATATTCTTTGTTTTCATGTTCTGGGTATATTACCGTCACTTGATTACCACGTTCACTTAGCTCTCTTGCAAGATTTTTTGTGTAAATTCCACTACCTGATCCTTCTAAAGGAAAATGATTCATTATCAAAACTTTCATAGTATCCCTCCTATCTAATTTTAATATTTCTTCCCATTAAATTTCTTTTGAATAAAACTTGCCCATGTATTTCTTAATTCATAATAGTCCGTTAACATTTGACTCAAATTCTTATATGATTCATCTAGGGCCTCTGGTAATAATAAAAATCTTTCATCATTTAAATACTTTGAAATATGTGGCACACCCAACACTAAAGCTTTTCTAGTTCTTATATAATACTTATCCAGGTCTCTATTAAGGATCCAATTTAAAAAAGGATTTCTTCCAATCCAACCCATACATGCGTAAAAAAATCTATCTTTAACCGACTCTTCCGTTAAAATATTAGGCGGTTTTGGAAAATCTGAAAAAGTATCATGAAATATTTTTACATCAATATCTAAGAAAAATTTGTCCTCAATCTTATCAATCTCTAAACCTAATAATGTATCTTCGCCTCTTGTTAAATAAGCATTCCCTTTTACCATATATACACTCGAAAAAAATGGCAAAATTTCTTTAAAAATTTCAAGCCTTATTGCTAAATTACCACCTAAAACTTTATTTGTATGAAAAACCTCTTTATTTATTAGTTTTCCTGTTGTTAAATAACCATAATCTGTAATTAAGCTTTTCTTAAAAAGTTCGCCTTTTTGAATTCCTCTAACAAAATGTTCCATATTCTCAAACTTCATTGGCGGAACTATATAATAACCTGAATAATCACTTGTTGTTATATAAACATCTTCTTTTAATTTGCTTAAATGTTCTTTAAAAAAATCAATTTCAACCTCTTCTATTCCTTCTTCATTTTTAATAATTACTGTAGGTCTTACATCATCATCAACAAAAAAAAGAATATCCATATTGTCAATAATTGCTTTAATAACTACATTATTTCTGTTTTTACCATATGGTATTAAATTGAAATTTTCATAATTTTCTGAAAAAATCAAACTTTTAATCTCTTCATCATTAAGCCCAATCTGTCTTAATTGATATTCAAGTTCATAACAATGATTAATTTTAAGTAATTTTACATTTACAAATTTTTTCATCTCATCAACAAATTTAGCATTGTAACCTTCTGAATAAGCAACAATAACTTCATCAATAATATGATTATATTTTTTTGCATTTTCTAAAAAATATAAAATATTAACTTTTTCATCCAAAAATCTAACAATCAACCCAATTGCAACTTTCAAAATATCACTCCTATAATCTTAGTTTCAATAGAAATGATACCCATTTATTAAATAAAATAACAATAATAATTATTTTGTTCTAATTGCTACTCGTTTCCCAGAATTTATTTAATTTTTTTTCTAAAGTATTTAAAGTTACTATTTCATTTTCCCAATCATTAGGTAACATTTTCCTATAATAATTAGATGAAAATCTATCACCTAAAAGTAAAATTGTTCCTTTATCATTTTTAGTTCTAATAACTCTTCCAACAGCTTGCATTATTTTAATTATCGCCGGATATGAATATGCATACTCAAATCCTTTTGAAATTTCCTTTTCATAATATTCTTTAATAATATTATTCTCAAGTCCAAATCCTGGAAGCCCAATACCAACAAGAACTACACCAATTAATTTATCACCTTTTAAATCTATACCTTCAGAAAAAATTCCTCCAAGAACTACAAACGCTGTCAAAGAATTTCCTTTTTCAAATCCATAAATAAAATCTTCTCTATCTTCTTCACTCATATTCCTACTTTGCATTATAATATCATAGTCAAAAAGCTCTTCATATCTTGCTTTAATATTTTGCATATATTCATATGATGGAAAAAAAACAATATTATTACCCTTATTATTTGAAATATATTTTTTAATATATTTACATATTAAATCTATAGATTTATCTCTATCTTTATATCTAGTAGATATTTCATTTGAAAATAAAATCTTTTGATTTTCTTTATCAAAAGGTGATGGGAACATATATACTAACTCATCTTCTTTGCCACCTAATATTTCTTTATAATACTTTATAGGACTTAAAGTTGCTGAGAAAAAAGTACATGACTGTCTTTTAATATTTGAAAGATGAAATGATGGATCAATATTGAAAAGTTTAGCTTTATAATTATTTTTTTCTAATTTTTCAAAATAAAAAACAGACCCATCAAAATTAAGTTCACTAATTTTTGCATATTGAAGAGTATTAAAATAAAACTCTAATATCTCATCATAATTTTCATCTTTTTTATAATCCCTTAAAAAACTTTCTAAATAAAAATTTAGCTCATTAATCTTTTCAAATAAATCAATTGAATATTCCTCATCAATTTTATATTTATCACCATTAAGTTCATGTTTCAACTTTAAAAAAGATTTATTAACTTTTTCAATCTTCTTTGATAATAATTTATGTCTATTTTTTACAAGTCTTTTCATATCTAAAAAATCTTGTTTATAAAGTTCTGCTGAATACATACTCCTTGCTCTATTAACAAGATTATGACTTTCATCAACTAATAATGATATTTTAAAACCATTATCTTCAAAATACCTTTTAAGTCTAACTCTAGGATCAAAAACATAATTATAATCACCAATAATAATATCGCAAAACATTGATAAATCAAGCGAAAATTCAAAAGGACAAATTCCATATTTCTTTGCAATTTCTTCAACTACTTCACGATTTATTAAAAATTTTGTATTAAGCACTTCTTTAATTGCATCCTTTACTTTTGAATAATATCCTTTCATATATTTACATTTTTCAATATTACAATCTGATGTTTCATAAAAACATATTTTATCCTTTGCAGTCAAAGTAATAGCTTTAATTTCAAGCCCATTATCTATCAATATCTGCAAACTATTTTCTGCAACAGTACGAGTTATTGTTTTAGCAGTTAAATAAAATATTTTATCTACACTTAAACTTTTTAATCCTTTAATAGATGGAAAAATTGTTGCCATTGTTTTTCCAATTCCAGTAGCAGCTTGAATAAAAGTGTTTTTCTCATCCCTCATAGCTTGATATGTAACAACTGCAATTTCTCTTTGATATTTACGATATTCTCCAAATGGAAATTGTAAATCATCAATACTGTTATTTCTATTTTTTTTATTTCTTGCTTGTAGTTTTATCCATTTAATATATTCATTCAATATATCAAATACAAATTCTTCAAGTTCCGTCTTATCAAATTCTTTCTTAAAATAAATACATTCATAATTCTCAATTTCAACATATGTTAATTGACATATTATTGAACTTAAATCATTATCCGTCATATATATATAAGCATAAAACATTACTTGTGCCCAATGAATCATATTGTCATCAATTTCAATATCAAATAAATTTCTTGTAGTACTTTTTATTTCATCTACAATTACTATATCTTCTTCAATTAAACCATCAATTCTTCCTGATACATTTATCTCGTAACTGTCTAAAATAAAAATTTTTGAAACAAAAACTTCACTTTTGGTCTTATCATTATATTTACCTTGAACAACTTGATGTGCTTTTGTGCCTTCAAGAGCTCTATTTTTAATAGTAAAAGACATATCAAGATCTCCGTCTTTTAAAATAAATTCAACAAGTTGTCTTACTGCTATTTTATATTTCATAATATCACCTATATAAATTTTATCATTTTTTTATAATAAACAAAAAAAATTCTTACATTTTTGTAAGAATTAATTTTTTATTATTTTATTTAATTAAAAGCTAAATATTTCTTTTCTTTATTTAATACTGTTTTTGAATATGATGTGGCATAAGTTTTATGCTCTTCATAATATCTAGCTAAGTTATATGGTCCTCTATTATATTCAGATAAAATCCTACTATAATTATTACCATATGCTTTTTTTAATAAACTTAAATATGCACCCGCAAGTTCAATATTATATTCTGCTTCAAATATTTTGCTTGGATCATATTCAATCGAAAATCTCTCTGCAAGCCATTTTTCAGTTGATGGTATTATTTGCATATACCCTCTATCTTCTGAAGTGCCTACTTCAAAACGATCGAAATTACTTTCTAATTCCATTATTGATAAAACAAGCGATGGATTAATATCATATTTTTTTGCAACTTTTACAACCACAGCAGATGTTTCAATATCTAATGGTGTATTTCCTGCAATATCTCCAACTTTTCTAAGTTCTTCTTCATTCAATCCGTCAACATTTAAATTTTCAATAATTGAATTAATTTTTTCTTCAGCTACATTTTTTTTCTCTTCAAGTTCATTTATAGTACTACTTAAAATAGAAATTTTTATTTCTAAATCATCTTTAGCTTGAATATCATTTTCATTTTCTTGAATCTCTTCTTTTAAAGCATTGATTTCTTCATTTTTATTGTTAAGCGTAACATAAAAACTTGAAAAAACCATAATAGCCAATAATAAAACAGCTATTAATGCCTTTTTATTTTTTAACATTTTATTCACTCCTTAAATTAAAAAGATACAACTACTAGTCGTATCAACACTTAAGGTAGTATACCACAAAATATATAATTGTCAATTGTAAATTTCATGAAAGCGTTTTTCTATTAATCAAGTTTATTCATATATTTTTTATCAGTTCCCAAAATATGATTCATTAACCAATCTACTAAATTATTATAAATTTCTAATGCAACAACTCTCTCATTTTTACCAAGTTCGAATCTTGAAACCTCTTCTTTTACACTTTCTATGAATTCATTATGAATATCTTTATGCTCTTGTGCTAGTTCATATCCTTTTTCCTCAAATATTTTTTCTTCAGTAGTAAAATGATATACTGTATAATCTAATAATTCACTAAAAATTTCACTTATTTTATCATATAATAAATCTTCATGAATATCTTTATCTTTTATTAATTCTTCTAAAGAATTTATTATCCTAATAAGTTCTTTATGGTGATCATCAAATATCTCATATCCTACTGAAAACTTCTCTTGCCATTTAATCATATTGTTCCTCCTTAACTTTTTTCATTAAATTCTCTGATATTTCTTTCTTTCTATATCATAAAGATTATTACCTTTACAGTCAATAACCACCGTTAGAGGCATATCCTTAACAACAAGTTTTCTGATTGCTTCAGGTCCTAATTCATCAAAAGCAATAATTTCACATTCTTTAATAGAATTTGCAATAAGTGCTCCAGCTCCACCAATAGCTGCAAAATAAATTGCATTATTCTTTTTTATAGAATTTATAACCACTTGGTTTCTTTGACCTTTTCCAATCATTCCTTTTAATCCTAAATCTAATAATGGCTCAGTTAAATCATCCATTCTATAACTTGTAGTTGGTCCAGCTGATCCAATTACATTTCCAGGTTTTGTTGGCGATGGTCCAACATAATAAATAACTTGATTTTCTAATTCAAATGGTAATTTTTTGCCTTCTTGAATTAATTTTACCAATCTTTTATGCGCTTGATCTCTTCCAGTATAAATTGTACCACTTAATAAAATACTATCTCCTGCATTTAAACTTAAAGTGATTTCCTTTGTTAATGGTGTCTGAATTTTTTTTATCATAAAATCACTTCCATATGTCTTGATGCATGACAATTAATATTCACAGCCACAGGTAAACCAGCAATATGTGTAGGATAAATTTCAACATTAACACCAATAGCTGTAACAGTTCCTCCAAGCCCTTGAGGACCAATTCCAAGCCTATTAATATCTAAAAGCATTTGTTTTTCAAACTCTTCAATATATTTTATCTCATTATACTTATTAATTGGACGTATTAGCGCTTTTTTTGCTATCTCAGTAACTTTATCCATTGTCCCACCAATTCCTACTCCAACGACAATTGGAGGACACGGATTAGGTCCCGCTTCACTAACAGTTTCTAAAATGAATTTTCTAACACCTTCAATTCCATCAGAAGGTTTTAACATTTTTAATTTTCCCATATTTTCACTACCAAAACCTTTTGGTGCAATAGTAATTTTTAATTCACTACCTTTTACAAAATCATAATGAATCACTGCAGGAGTATTATCATTTGTATTCTCTCTAATAATTGGATCACTTACAACTGATTTCCTTAAAAAACCATCCTTATAGCCAAGTCTTACTCCTTCATTAATAGCATTTTTAATATTTCCATCAATAAAAACTTCTTCACCTATTTCAACGAAAACAACTACCATTCCAGTATCTTGACACATTGGTACTCTATTTTTTTCTGAAATATCTGCATTAATTAAAATATTTTTAAGTATTTCTTTTCCAATAGGAGACTCTTCTTCTCTTTCACCTTCGGCTAATGCATTTTTAATATCTGAATTTAAATTAAAATTAGATTCAATACACATTTCTTTTACAACATTAACAATATCATCAGTATTAATTATACGCATTTTTATCCTTCCTATTTTCTTATTTGTCCATTTCCTCTAACAAGATATTTATAAGTAGTTAATTCTTTTAATCCCATAGGCCCTCTTGCATGTAATTTTTGTGTTGATATTCCAATTTCTCCACCAAATCCAAATTCTCCACCATCAGTAAATCTTGTTGAAGAATTTACATATACAGTCGATGCATCAATTTCATTTAAAAATCTCTCTGCATTTTCATAATTATTAGTTAATATTGATTCAGAATGGTTAGTAGTATATTTATTAACGTGTTTTATAGCGTCATCAATATTTTCTACAACTTTAACCGATATTTTTAAATCAAGATATTCAGTATCAAAATCTTCTTCAGTCGCTTTTTCAATATTTTCAACATATTTTATTGTTTCTTCACAACCAACAACTTCAACACCTTGATTTTTAAGTTCTTTTATAACAGCAGGTAAAAATTTAGCTGCATAATCTTTATGAACTAAAAGAGTTTCAATTGCATTACATACACCTGGTCTTTGAACTTTTGCATTAACAACTATATCAACACCATTTTTAAGATCATATTCATCATCGACAAACATATGGCAAAGTCCTGAGCCTGTAATAATTGTTGGTACAGTTGAATCACTAACAATACGTTTCTTCAACCCTTTTCCACCTCTTGGAATTACAACATCAACATAATCATTCATCGTTATTAAATCTTTAACATATTTTCTATCAGTTTTTTCAATAAGCTGACATGCTCCAATAGGTAAACCCGCTTCAACACCGTATTTATTAATTATTTTCATTAAAATTCTATTTGAATGAATTGCTTCTGATCCTCCACGAAGAATTATTGCATTTCCTGATTTAAAAGCAAGTCCCATAGCATCAACAGTAACATTTGGTCTTGATTCATAAATCATCCCAATAACTCCAATTGGTACTCTAACTTTTGTAATATTTAAACCACTATTTGCAGTAAATCCATTTAAAACCTCACCAATAGGATCTTCAAGTGAAGCCATTGTAATTAAACCTTCACTCATTGAAATAAGTCTTTTTTCATTAATTATCAATCTATCTATCATTGCATTACTTAAATTATTATTTTTACCATTTTCAACATCTTTTTCATTTTCTAAAAAAATAACTTCTTTTTCTTTTAATAAACCTTCTGAAACAGCTAATAAAATTCCATTTTTTTTATTTTTATCGAGTTTATTTAATTCATAACTTGCTTTCTTAGCCAATTTTCCCATTTCAATAACATAATTATCCATATTTACTCCTTTATCATCATATTGTTAATGTGTACTACATCGTCACTATCTTTATATCCTAAGATATCAATAATTTTATTACTATTTAATCCAATAATTTTTAATAACGATTCACTGTCAAAATTACTTAAACCTCTTGCAATTTCATTATTATTTTCATCAACAATACTAACAGTTTCTCCTCGTTTAAATATTCCATCTATTTTTTTTATTCCAATAGGTAATAAAGATTTATTATTTAATATCGCTTTTTTTGCTCCATCATCAATAATTAAAGTTCCTGCTACTTTACTATTAAAACCAATCCATTGTCGTCTTGCACTTACTAAATTCTTATTTTTTACAAATAAAGTTCCAATTTCTTCATTATCCATAATTCTATTTAAAACGGATTTAGTTCTTCCATTTGCAATAATCATATGAGATCCATATGAATTAGCAATTTTTCCTGCATTTAATTTAGTAATCATTCCTCCAGTTCCTTGAGATGAACTACTGTCTTTTGCATAAGACATAACGTCATTAACATCATTTACTTTTCTAATCATATTTGCATTTTTATCCTCATTAGGATTTGAATCATATAATCCATCAATATCCGAAAGTAAAATTAATAAATCAGCGTCGATTAAATTTGCTACTAATGCAGATAATGTATCATTATCACCAACTTTTATCTCGTCAGTAACTACAGTATCATTTTCATTAATAATTGGAATTACTTTTCTTTTTAATAATTCAAAAAAAACATTCCTTATATTTAAATATCTCTCTCTATCCTCAATATCAGATTTCGTTAATAAAATTTGAGAAATATTTTGACTATATTCTAAAAACATTTTTTGATATAAATGAATTAAAGTAACCTGCCCAACTGATGCTGCAGCTTGTTTCTCTGGTATGGACATAGGTCTTTTCATATCTTTTAAAATTCCAAGTCCTGCACCAACAGCTCCTGAAGAAACTAAAATCACTTCATACCCTCTATTCATAAGATTTGATATTTGCTCAACAATTTTATTCATCATTTCATAATTTATTAGACCTGTTTCATGCGTAATTGTTGAAGTTCCTACTTTAACAACTATTCTTTTTATACTTTTTAAATACTTTTCCCTCTCCATAACCCCTCCACAAAATGTTAAATATTTGTAATAAATTATAACACAATATTACCTAATATGCATATTATATATTGTTTTGATAATTCTTAAGTTTTGATATTTTCCCATAATTTATTTGCGATTTAGCTACTTTTTTCTTCGTTTTATATTCATACTTTTGTGTTTGCAAAAGTTTTAATAAAACTCCTATCTTATCCGAATATTGCGATTTTTTAGCTTCTTTATATTTAAGTTTTATTAATTCAACATCATTTGATGCCATATTTAAAATTATTCTAGCTTGTCTATCATTAATCGGCTCATCAATTAAATCATGAAGTTTATCAATATTGTTTTCATAATCATTGTCAGTTAGTTCTTTTAATCTAAGTTTCTTATAATCATTTGTATTCTTAATAATTTTTATATTTTCTTCTTCCTCTTCAAGTTTATTATCAATTACATTTAAATAATCTCTATTTATCAAGCTTTCAATAATTATATTTAGTTCATTCTCAGAACACATCAACTGTTTCATAAAAAACTCACTTGATAATTCGGTACCACCTTTATCATTTATCAGTAAAAGTAATAATTTTTCACTAGAATTTAGTTCAGTATTATATAAAATTGATTTATTAATATCCACCAGACACCTCTTTTCATTCTCTTTTAATTATATATGAAAAAAACACCTATAAATAGATGTTTTTTATGTTTTTTATTTTATTTCATAATAATTTTATGATGAACTTTTTTACCTTTTCTTAACATAGCTTCTCCATCTGTAAAATCCTCTGATTTCAAAGCTGCAAAAAATTCAGTTACTCTTTCTTCATTTATATATATTCCACCTGACTGAATTAATCTCTTTCCTTCGCCTAATGATTTACAAATTCCTAAATCAATTAATATTTTTCTTATTTCATAACCATCATCTTCAAATAAGTTTGCATCAAATTCTGTAGAAGGAACATTTTCTTCATTTTTTCCATCGCCAAATAATGCTTTTGCAGCTTCTAAAGCTTTATCAGCTTCTTCTTTTCCATGAACAATTTTAGTAAATTCATAAGCTAAAACTTCTTTCGCTTTATTGATTTCACTACCCTCAACATTAACTAATTTTTCAATTTCATCTAAAGGTAAGAACGTTAATAATTTCAAAGTTTTTTCTACATCTTCATCATCAACATTTCTAAAATATTGAAATAATTCAAACGGTGAAGTTTTTTCTTTATCAATCCATAATGCGCCTTTTGCTGTTTTACCCATTTTAATTCCACTTGATGTAGTTAAAAGAGTAAATGTTAGACCATATGTTGATTTCCTATCAGCTTTTCTAACTAAATTTACACCTGCTATAATATTTGACCATTGATCATTTCCACCAAGTTGTAATTTACAACCATATCTTCTATTTAATTCTAAAAAATCATATCCTTGCATAATCATATAGTTAAACTCTAAAAAAGATAAGCCACTTGCCATTCTAGATTTAAAACATTCAGCTTCTAGCATTCTATTTACAGAGAATTTTGATCCGATTTCTCTTAAAAAATCAATATAGTTTAAATTATCTAACCAATTAGCATTATTTTCAAGTATTCCTTTTTCTCCATCTAAAACTAAATATTTAGAAATCTGTTTACCAATTGCTTCAGCATTTTTATCCAGATTATTATTTGTAAGCATTTTTCTCATATCGGTTCTTCCAGATGGATCGCCAACTTTTGCAGTACCACCGCCAACTAAAGCAATAGGAACATGTCCAGCATTTTGCATATGCTTCATTACAATAATTTGAATAAAGTGTCCTACATGCAAACTGTCTGCAGTAGGGTCAAATCCAATATAGAATTTTACACTCTCATTTTCTAGCATTTCTTTCACTTCATCTTCATGTGTTGCTTGTTCAATAAATCCTCTTTCTTTTAAAATATCATATACGCTCATATAATCCCTCCTCTATTTATTTAAACACAAAAAAATCACTTTCAAAGGACGAAAATGATCGTGGTACCACCTTATTTTGCATAATTAAATGCCTCTAAATTGATAACGCCAATTAACGTAATAGTTTCCTATTAAACTCAAGAGTGTATTCACATTAAAATGCTACTATGTTCTTTCAAAGTTTTATTTAATATTAAATCAAATACAAAATAATGTCAAGATTACAATTCAATTATTTTAATAATTTTTATATCTTTTTCAAATCTTAAATCAATAATTTCACTTCCAACTTGAAGTGTAGGCTTTGTTGGATAATTTACATCTACATATACTATTTTACCAGCTTCTCCTGTATTTAAAATAACTTTTTTACCAAGCATATACTCCGATATCTTATGAATTAAAATATAAACCATTTTAGTATCGAAACTTGAATCAGTATTCCAATTTAAATATTCAGCCGCTTCAATTTTAGATACACCTTTCCCGTATGGTTTTTTCGAAGTCATTGCATCAAAAATATCGCATATCATAACAATTTTTGCATATTCATGAATTTGACCACTTTTAAGTCTTAAAGGATAACCAGAACCATCCATTCTTTCATGATGTTGTAAAGCAGCATATTTTATTGCTGAAGATACACCTTTTGTTTTTAATAAAATATTGTACCCTAGTTGTGTATGTTTTTCTAAAATACTAAGTTCTTCCGAAGTAATTTTTCCACCTTTTTTTAAAATATATTGTGGTAATTTCATTTTTCCAATGTCAAATAGCAAACCGGCTTCAGCAACTTCCTGAATTTGAGCATCATTATATCCAAGCCATTTAGCTAAATTTGCAGCCAATATTGATACACGAAGTGAATGTTCAAAAGTATAATCATCACTACGCTTTAACTGACTTAATCTCATTAGTACATCATTATTTCTAATCATATCAGGTAACATTTCTTTTACATTTTTTTCAATGCTTTTAAAATCAAGATCATCCGAAATCATTAAACTATTAAAAACTTCCTTTGTTTCATTTATTACCTTTTCATGTTTTTCATCAATAGGTTTATTGCCTTCTCCTGTTAAAATATTAATCTTCATATTTTGATTAACAATATTTGTTAAAACTTCTTTAACATTAATACTTTCTTCGATTTCTTTTCTTATTTCTTCAAAATTGTCTTTCTGATTATTTTCAGTACATATTGACACTTCACTAATTCCAGCGTTTTTCAACAAATCAATATGTCTTACGGTTAAAATAGTATTACTGCTCAATAATTCAATGGAATTAAGTTCATTGAATATTGCGTCTTTTAGAATCATTCCTGGTATTAATTCATTAATATTAACAGTTTTCATATTATTATCACCTTTTAATCTACCGACTACACCTATTGTAATTATACCATATTTCTTTAGTTAACACTTAGAATTTCTTTCAAAGTATTTTAAATAGACCATTGCTCTTTACACAAAAAAACGTGATAAACTTCAGTTTTAATAAAGTTATCACGATATTTAAATAAATTATTATATTCTTTAAAATATTAATAAACCAATTTGATAAATAAGCATACTAACTGTCCATGCAACAATCATCTGATAAAATATTGAAAAGAACATCCATTTCCATGAATTTGTTTCTCTTTTTATAGTTCCAATTGTAGCTACACAAGGAACATATAAAAGAACAAATACCATAAATGAATATGCACTTAATGGCGTAAATATAAGATTCATTGTATTACCAAATAAAATATGCATATTTGCAACAACAATTTCTTTTGCAATAGCTCCAGATAGTAAAGTTAATGCTGCTCTCCAATCTCCAAACCCAAGCGGTGCGAATATAGGTGCAATACTTTTACCTATCATAGCTCCAAAACTATTCACAAATTCAGAAGGTCCTGCAAAATTATAGTTTAATGCAAACCATAAAAGTACAGATGCAACAAAAATTACTGTTCCGGCATTAATAATATATCCTTTTACTTTTTCCCATACATGTATTGAAACAGATTTTACATTAGGAATATTATAATCAGGAAGTTCCATAATAAATGGACTTTCTTCACTTTTAAAAAGTGTCTTCTTAAATATAAATGCCATTAAAATTGCAATAAGTACACCTAATAAATAAAGTGAAAAAGTAACCACAGCTTCATAACCTTTAAAAAATATTGCAGATAAAAAAGCATAAACAGGTAATCTAGCTCCACATGACATAAAAGGATTAATAAGTATAGCTACTAATCTATCATTTTCATCTTCAAGAGCTTTAGTACTCATTATCGCAGGTACATTACATCCAAATCCCATAATCATAGGAATAAAACTTTTACCATTAAGACCAATTTTTCTCATCCACTTATCCATAATAAATGCTGCTCTAGCCATATATCCACTGTCTTCAAGAATAGTAATAAAAATAAATAAAATTGCAATAGTCGGAACAAATACTAATACTCCTCCAACTCCTCCAATAATGCCATCAACTATTAAAGATCTTAACCATGGAAAAACTTCCATTTTTACTAATGTATTATCCACAAAAGATGCAACAACATCATTAAATAAAAAATCTAATTTCTCAACAAAAATACCACCAAAATTAAAAGTTAAAAAGAATACAAACGCCATTATCATTAAAAACAATGGAATTCCAAAGTATTTATGTGTTGTTACTTTATCAATATAATCTGTCATTCCAATATAATTGCTTTTTTTATACTCAATTACTTTTTCAAGTAAACCATCAATATAATCATATTTTTTTGAAGTTATTTGATTTGTATAATCTTCGTCAAAATCATGTTTAATAATATCTTTAATTACTTCATCATTTTCAATAGTTTTTATAGCAATCCATCTTTCATCATAATCTTGATATTTTATCATATATTTACTTATTAATTCTTCAATATGCTCGCCATAATTTATTTTAAAGTCTGTTTTATCATTAGAAATTTCTGTTATACTATCTAATAATTCTTTTTTACCTACATCTTTAACAGCAATTATGGGAATTGCTTTAATTGATAATTCCTCTTCAAGTTTTTTAAGGTTTATTTCAATACCCTTTTTCTCAACTGAATCCATCATATTTAAAGCTAGAATTACAGGTTTCCCAAGTTCTAGTAATTGAAGAGTTAAATAAAGATTCCTTTCTAAATTTGATGCATTAACAATATTTATAATTACATCAACTTCGTTTTCCAAAATATATTCTCTACTTATCTTTTCTTCAATAGAAAACGGAAATATACTATATATTCCCGGTAAATCAACTAAATTGATTTCATTATTATTATAAACTATAGTTCCTTCTTTTTTATCAACAGTTACACCTGGCCAATTTCCAACGTGATGCTTTGAACCTGTTAATCTATTAAACAAAGTGGTTTTACCACTATTTGGATTTCCAACTAATACTGCATTAATTTTATTCACAATTACTCCTTACGCAAACTTTTTTACCATTATTTTTTCACTCATTCCTAATCCTAAAGCAAGCTTACTTCCACGCACATTTATAACAACTGGACCATCGTGAGTATTATTTATTACAGTAAACCTAACACCTTTTGTTAATCCCATTTCCTGTAATTTTCTTCTAAGTCTACCATTACTGCAAAGTTCTTCTAATTCAACACTTGTATTTTCTTTTACATTATTTAAAAAAACACAACCTTCTGGTAAAGCACAATTATTCCTATATGCACAACCTCTTCCATGTTTTCTATTATTAGTTTTCATAACGTCACCTCTAATTGATATCAATTCTCATTCCCTACTTTAATTATACCATTACTGATAACCGTTGTCAATTTAAATGATTTTAAAAAAAAATTGACAGTTAATCTGTCAATTTAATTCCATCTTCTGTAATTTCAATTTTTCCTAATTTTAAAAGTCTTCCAATTGCTCTTTTAAAAGCTCTTTTACTCATATTAAACTCTTCTTTAATATCCTCTGCATCTGATTTATCATTATAAGGTAATTCGCCTTTAAATTCTAATGCATATAATATTTCACTTGCATCCTCATCCATTTGTTCTACTATTTGTTTCTTAAGCGAAACATTTAGCTTTCCATCTTCTGATACATTAGTTACTCTAGCCGTTACAGTTTCACCAATTTCTAACTCTTTATTTAAATCATGTTTCAATATTAAACCATGATATTTACCATCTACAGCAACCAAAGTCCCTAAATCTCTTGAATATTGATATACTTTTCCAACAACTGTATCGCCAACACTATAGTCAAATGTTCCTGATAAATTCTGATATATTCTCATAGTAGCATAAAGTCTATTTTGATCATCAATTTTTAACATTACCATAACTCTTTGATCAACTTTAACTTCAAATTTTTGCTCATCAAATGGTAATAATAAATCTTTAACTAAACCCCAATCTAAAAAAGCACCTATTTCATTAACGTCTACAACTTTTAATGATTTTACTTCACCAAGTTTAATTTTTGGATATTTAGTAGTAGCAGTTAATCTATCCATAAAATCTTTATATAAAAAAACTTTAACAGTGTCTCCTACTTCCATAGTCTCTTTTACTTCTTTATTTGGTAATAATACGCTTTCTTCACTCGCATTTTCAACATCTTCATGTTCCATTAAATATACACCAACAGAAGTAAATCTATCAATTTGTAATTCCTGCATTTCTCCTAATTTAAACATTTTTATCAAATCCTTTCTTAAGCATAGTATACCACGAACATAAATATATATCATTTTTAATTACAAAAATTCCTTCGAAATATTTTAGGTTGATCATTGCACTTTCTTTAACAATTGAATTATCTGTACAACGAAAAAAAGATGGATTAACCATCTTTTCATCTATAATTTTTCTGCTAAAACATATAAATCATTATCTTCTTTATTCATTCGCTTTTCAATAGCATCAAATACGGAATTAGCTTCTTTCATAAATTTTGGAATGTCTACCATTATTTTTGAACGAACATTATACTTTGATTTAAATTCAGTATACACTTCACTTAAATCGCCCATTTCTTCAATATATTCTTTTGCTTTTTTACTTAATTTATCATCATCACTACTTAAAAATGTAGGATATAAAAACTTATCTTCATTTATTAAATGCATTTTCAACTTTCCTGCTAATACGTTAATATTCATCGCTACATTTTTACTATGCATATCAAAATCAGATTTTTTCATTAATTCTTTTGTTTCAGCTACTATTTCATAAATATCAAGATGTTGTCTTTTCAAATTATCTAAATTTTTCATTATGTCCTCCTCGTATATTAAACTAAGTATAACATACTCTTAAATAAAATCTGTGATAATTGCAACTTTTTTTTGTTTTTATAGTAAACTTGCTGCTTCTTCATCTAATATTAAAGTTACATCTCTATGAAGTTGTAAAATTGACGCAGGTAAAGAAGGCGTTATTGGTCCGTTTACCAAAGCTTTAACAGCTTCAGCTTTATTTTTCCCACTAGCTAATAATAAAACTTTACAACTCATCATTATTGTTTTTATTCCCATACTAATTGCTTCAGTAGGTACATCATCAGCAGATTCAAAGAATCTTGAATTTGCTTCAATGGTATCCTCATCTAATTCCACTTTATGAGTAATTGCTTCAAATTTTACATTAGGTTCATTAAATCCAATATGACCATTTCTACCAAGTCCAAGGAGCTGTAAATCTATTCCGCCTGCATTTTTTATTCTTTCTTCATATGAAACACATTCTTTTTCAATATCATCAGCTAAACCATTTGGAATATTTATATTGTTTTCATTAATATTCACTTTACTAAATAAATTTTCTTCCATAAAATATCTATAGCTTTGGTCATTTTCTTTGCCTAATCCAATATATTCATCTAAATTAAAACTAATTACATCTTTAAAATTAACTTCATCCTCTTCAAATTTTTTAACAATATATTTATAAGTTGAAATCGGAGTCGATCCAGTAGCCAATCCCAATATACTTGAACTTTTTAAAGTTACTTGACTGATAATAAAATTTGCTGCTTTCTTACTTAACTCATCATACGATTTTGTAATAATAATATTCATTTTCTTCCTCCTAAAAAACTCTTTCACCATTTTTAAATGTCATTTTAACATCTATATTTTCATCAAAAATACAGATATCTGCATTTTTACCAATTTCAATACTTCCAATTGTCTTATTTTCATTAATCATTCTAGCTGGATAAATTGACGCCATATTAACGACTTCATTAATAGGATTTTTTACATTTTCATATACATTTTTAATAGCTACATTTAATTTAAGAATGCTACCAGCAAGCGTTCCATCTTCTAAACGAGCTGAATTTTCATTAACAATTACTTTTTGACCACCTAATTCATAATCTCCTGGTTCCATACATTTTGCTGACATTCCATCAGTAATTAGTAATAATCTATCCTTTTTAATATCCATCAAAGTTTGAAATAAACCTTTATTTACATGAATAGTATCTGCAATCAATTCGGAATAAGCATTAGATTTAAATGAAGCTCCAATCATTCCAGGATTTCTATGATGAAGGCCCGTCATTGCATTAAATAAATGAGTGAAACTTGCTGCACCATTTTCAATTGCATCCATAGCTTCCTCAAATGTAGCATTTGAATGTCCCATAGATAAATTAACATCTTTATATTGATTAATCTCTTTTAAAAAACTATTATTCTCATCCATTTCTGGAGCGTATGTTATTATTTTTATAATATCCATATAATCTTTTATTAAGTTCATATTTGGTTTCTGAATATATTTCTCATTCTGAGCACCTTTTTTTAATGCATTTATAAAAGGTCCTTCAACATGAATCCCAAGAGGTTCCGCTCCAATATATGATTTATCATTCATAAATTCCCTAATCGTATCAAAAGCTTTATGAATTTCTTCGTTGCTCATTGTCATAGTAGTTGGCAAATAACTTGTAACACCATTTTCCAAAATTTTCTTACCTATAATTTTTAAACCTTCCAAATCAGCATCCATGGTATCATAACCCATTGCACCATGAACATGCACATCGATAAAACCAGGAGATACATAATTACCCTCCGCATCAATAATTTCATATCCATCATCCATTTTATTAGTAATATTTTGAAACTTGTCATTAAAAATAAGAATTGAATTATCCAAAATCTCATTTTCCAAAATAATTCTACCATTAATAATCGCTTTCACAGTTCACGCCCCTTTATAAACTTTCTTTACTAAGTGTACATTAAAAAAGGTGTTTTGTCACCTTTTTTTTAAAATGTTACTTATTCTTAATAAAGTTTGTTTATTTAATCATATTCTTTGTTAAATAATAATTCCCAATAATATATGTGCCATACAAACTTGCATTTTCTCTTAAACTTGAAGGAAATACTTTTACTTCAATCGGGCTTTTTTTATTAATTATATCTGATATTTGATTTAAAAATACTATTCCTAAATCAATCAATGATCCACCAATAATTATACATTTCAAATCTAGTAATATTGCAATATTATTTATTGCAACTGCATACGCTCGTGCTGCATCTTCAATAATTTTTAAAGTATATTTATCTGCTGAATTTATACTTTCCACTATCATTTCTAATGTTATTTCTTTTTTCCCTTCATCTGATAAATCAAATAAAATACTGTCTTTGTTATCTTTTAACCTTAATTTAATATTTTTAATAATATTTGGAATTGAATATAAACTCTCCAAATTATCATCTGTCTCTAAATTATCTTTTTCTATAAAATAACCTATTTCACCTGCAGCATTTCTAATTCCTTCATAAAGTTTTCCTTTTATAATTAAACCTGCACCAATTCCTAAAGTAGATGAAATATAAATTAAGTTATTATAAGGCTTCCCAATTCCATAATGCTTTTCTCCTAATGCAGCCATTGAGATATCATTTTTTACAATTACTCGTTTATCAAAACGTTTCCTTAATTCTTTTGATAAATTAATTGCTTCCCAATCTTTAAATTGTGGATTTGCATGTATTTCACCTGTTTCTTCATTAATTATTCCCGGAGTTGAAACAGAAATTACTCCAATTTTTTCTTCATCTATTTTTTGACTTTTAAATAATTTATCTATTTCTAAGTAAATTTGTTCAAAATAGTCTTTTTCTTTAATTTTTTTATCAATTCCAACTTTAATTTTTATAATAATTTTACCATCTAAATCAAATAAAGCTATCATTGGATAATCAATATTAATCTCAAGTGATAAAATATATTTAAATTTTTCATTAAAAGCAATCAAAAGTGGTTTTCTTCCACCTGAAGAAACCCCTTCACCAAATTCATAAAGAATATTGTTTGATATCAATTCCTCAACATTTTTTGCAACTGTCGGTTTTGAAATTTTCAATATTTTAGATAAATCTGCTTTTGATGTAGGTCCTTTTTTTCTTAAATATTCTATAATAGTTTTTTGATTTGTTATTCTAACAATTGATTGATCTCCGGCTTTATTTTTCATCTTATTCGTTCTCACTTTCTGATTTATATAAATTATTATTATATCTACAAATATTTTATAACATTTTGTGAATATTAACAAAAATTTAATAAAAAAAACTTGAAAAACGTTTTCCTAATGAGTATAATGTACTTAGAAAGTATAAAAAGAAATTAATCTTATACGTTATCGTATGGGGGGGGATTAATTCAGACATCTTTTCTATACTTCTACTTATCCTTTAAATTCTTTGGGAAATAGCTAAAGGGAGCTATTTCCTTTTACTTTTTTGAAAAAAAAATGACCCAATATATTTATTGAGTCATTTTCATTATTATTTGATAATCACATTTTCAAATTCGTAATCTAATTTTTCAATATAATAATCAAATTGAACTTTTGCTTTATAAAGTATAAGTTCTTTATCACTTAAATTATTATATGAAGTTCTATAACTATCTACAGCTTTTTTATAATCAAGATACGTAGACATTTCATTATCAAATTTCAATTTTTCTATTTCCATTGATTTCTTTATAAGTTCTAAATTTAATTTAGCAATTTCTACATCAGCATAACTATTTTGTAGATTATAGTAATCTGTATATATATTTACTTCTTCAGTAATTTTTGAATCTTCATAAGCTTCAAGTAAATCTATTACTTCTTCTTCAAGATCATCATAACTATCTGGTTTTTCATATCTTGAATATCTACTAACTACTGTTTTCTCTAAATTTTTTAATAAATAGTTATTATATGAAGTTCTAACTGTATTACTATTTACAATTGCTTTTTCAGTAATTTCATCTAAATTATAATTCAAATCTTCAATAGAAATATCAACTTTTGTTTTTAAATTTAATTCAGTACCAATTGGATATCCAATTAATCTATTCACTTCAATCAATGCTTTACTATAATTTCTTTCTAAATTACTAATTTCAATTTCTAAATTCTTAACATTAATTTCATATTCAAATAATTGATTAGTTGTAATCATACCCAAATCATATTGAATCGTTTTTTGCTCATATTCTTTTTTTGCAGTAATAAGATCTTGATTTTTAAACATAATCGACTCTTTTTTATTAAGTACATCATTGTACTTTTCAAGTGTATCAATCTTTAAATCTTCAACCATATCAAGTTTGCTTTCGTTTAAATCAATAAGTATTCTATTTTTTTGAGAAGGAGTTAATTCTTTTGCTATTCCATTCTCAAGATATTTAGAATCAGAACTTAATCCACTTGTTTTTACACTATCCGATTTACTATTTGCCGATTTTAAATATCTTTCAGCTAATAAAATTCGTTGTTCAATAGTATCAAGTCCATTTGAATTTTCAAGCGATAATTCTAATACATCATCATAACTTAAATTAACATTTAATTCATCTGCAAAAACCACTGAAAGTGAAAGAAACATACTTATTATCATTATTACACTAATTATTTTTTTCATTATTAATAACCTCCTACGTTACTTTCAAATCCCGGTCCAAAACTTGAAGCATTTTCTAATTTTTCATAATTTAAATTAAGTGTTCTTCTTGATGAAACTAAAGAATCTTTTGCCATATTATAAGCAAATTCAATCATACCAAATGTGTTTTTATCAAGCATTCCTTTTTCATACATACTTCTTTTTTCATTTAAATCTCTTGTTTTCATTAAATAACCATCAATTTTTGAATTATAATCATCTAATGATTGAAGCGTTTCAAAATACGCTTTTGTAACATCTTCTTTTACATCTAAAATTGCTTCATCTAATGCATTTTCAGCATCTATTAAATCAGAATCATAAGTTAATCTATCATTAGTTAACGGATTTGATAAATAATCAGCTATAATACCAGCTTCTCTACTTTCCATATCATAAGTTAATTTTGCATTAATAACTTCCATTCTATTTTCTACAGCACTTTCTTCATAAAAACTTAGATCATTAAGTTCAATCTTTCTAAAATCATAAAGTTTTGATGTTAATTCAACGTCTGATTTTAAATCAATCCCAACTAAATTATTAAAATTAAGCTTTAATGTTTTTAATTGTCTATCTAATTTTTCATAATTTAATTTCTGAATTTTATAATTTGTTTCTTCATTTAATAATGAAAAAGCAGAAATTTGACCTAATTCATATTTAAGCTTTGCTGATTCATATTTATCTTCTAAAATACTAGTATATAGATTCTGACTATTAATCATATCATTAAGATTTAAAATATTCACATATAATTCTTTTACATTAACTTCTAAAGTAATTGGAATCTGTTTTTTATTATTTCTCATTGTTTCATAGCCAACCCACGTTAGATAATGTGGAAAATCTCTGTTTTTAATATAAGTATCAAGCATTTCTTGTCCACTATATTTAGGAGGAGTTTTACCAAACATTGCCTGATAAATAGTAAATTTTACTGTTTCAGCAGGTGTTAAAGTTTCTTTTTCAACATATTTTTTATCATATAAATCTTCAAATCTTCTAAGATTCGTTAGCATTGCTTCGATTTGATTTTTATAAGTAAGAGCATCATTATGATTTTCCCACATATCTTCCATTTGATCTTCTAAATCATTTATGGCATCAGTATTTTCAATTGCCATATTAACTGCATCTGCTAAAGATAACGTATTTTCATTAGCAAATGACATAACACCTAATGAAGATATTATCATTACTATTAGCATAGTGCTAATAATTTTTCTTCCCATTTTTTCACCTCTTTAATTAACTTTTTTCATATTATATACTGAACTGTTAAAATAACTATTACTAAATTATTAAATTTTTCTTAAATAATTACTTTATTTTACTTCCTTCTGAAATTTCATTTTCCATTACTTCAATTATTTTGTCTCCAACTTTTAAGCCTGAAATTATTTCAACATTTTTTTCACCAATCAAGCCAATTTTAATTTCTTTTGAAATTGCTTTTCCTTTTTCATTTACAAATACAAAATATTTGTTATTTTCTTCATAATAACTATCAATAGGAATTGCAATAACATCTGACTTATTCCCTTTTATAAAATTCAAATCTAATTGTTGGTTTAATAAATATCCATCAGATAATCCTTCAACTTTTATTTCAACATTAACTTTTCTTTGTTTAATTCCTAGTTCGGTTAACTCCTCATATACTTTAGGATATACTTTAGTCACTGTTCCTATTACCTCTTCATTTGAAATAATATCATCAACTTCAACTTCCATTCCAACATATATATCAACAATTTCAGATTCTAATACATCAGCTATAATATTAATGTCTTCAAAATCTGTAATTTCAACTACAGGACTTCCTTGCATTACAAACTTTCCTTCTTCAATAAACTTCTCTGTTATTATACCATTTTTTAATGCTATAATCTCACAATTATCTAATGATTCAACCATTATATTTTTAGATGCTTCAAGAGCTTCTATTTGAGAAACATATTGTAATTCAACATTCGAGCTAATCGCTTTTCTTAAACTTGCTAAATCATTTTGTAAACTATATACCTGATTTTTTAAAACTATATTCTGATCATTAACAAGATTCAATTCATCTAAGCTTACTGCACCTTCATCGAAAAGCGCCTGCATTTTATTTAAATTCTCTTTATTTCTAGCTAAACTTATATTTGCTGATGATAAAGCATATTCTAAACTATTCACGCTTTCTTTATCGGCAGGTTTTACTGCTTCTTTCAACATATAATTTAAATTAGCAATTTGTGCATCAATTCCTTCAATTTGGTAATTAACATTATCTTCATTAATTTTTGCTACAGTGTCACCTTTTTTTATTTTGTCACCTATTGCACAGTCAAATTTAAGTATCTCACCATTTGCAAGTGCATAAACAGTTGATATACTATTAGAATTAATTTCACCTTCACCTGAAATTTCCTTGCTAACTTCCCCTTTTTCAATAGTGTAATAATCAACATCCAGTCTTGAAGAATTTTGACTTATAAAATATCCTCCTACTGCCAATAATACAATCAATACAACACCTACAACTGCAACTCTTCCTTTTTTTGATATTTTCATAATTTTTAGCATAGATTAATCAATATTAATTATGCCTTCCTCCTTTTTTGTAATATTCATTCTAATAATGCTCTACCATTTATTTTTCTATTAAGATGCTCTTTCTTTAAGTGCATCAAGGAAATTAAGATTTTTTATTTTACCATATGCCGCTAACTCAGCTAAAAATATAAATCCTAATGTAATAAGTATACCTATAACATATGATTTAGGTTCAACTGTTCCACTAAAAGAATAAATATCTGTTGAAAATGCATTCATCATATTTTCAGATGAAAATTTAGCAAGTGGAATACCTATAATTATTCCCAAAATTGATATAATAAAGTTTTCCTCAATTATCATACCTATTATTTCATTCTTGCTCATCCCCAAAATTCTAAGTGAAGAAAATTCCATAGTTCTACTATTTATAGTCATTATTGTAGTATTATACATAATTGCAAATCCCAGAATAAATCCAAAGAACAGCATCGCCGAAATACTTGCAGATGTAATTTTCATAAATTCTTTAAAACTAGAACTAATATCACTTAACGAACTAACCGAACTAATATTATATACATTTTCTAATTTTTTCTTTACATCGTCATCTGAGTTAATATATACCCCACTTATTGCGTCTCTATCAACTAATTTTCTTTGCATAAAATCAATATCCATATATATATTTGATCCCAAATTTTGTTTTACTATTCCATTTATTTTTACCACAATATCATTTTTGCCAGGAATATAATTGTTAATATTAATATCATCGCCTACTTCTACTTCAAGTAATTTAGCAAGTCCACTTGTAATATATACAAAATCTTTTTTAGGGATTAATATATTCCCTTCCATATCCTTAAAATGATACATTATTGTATCTTCTTTCATCCCAACAACACTTACAATTTTGCTTCTCCATTTCGATTCAATTTCAAAAGGGTAATCAAGCTTTGGCTCAATTTTACTATAACTAATATTATCTTTTATAACATCAATCGATTCCATTCCTGTTGGAGCTACAAAATTTATATCATATTCCATTGTCAATGTTTTACCATATTGTTCTGTAAACATTTTAGGCATTTCTCCAAAGAAGAATAGAGGCACTACCACTACAAGCAACGTTACAGCAACACCCATTGCAATAAATACTACTCTAGTTTTTTTTCTCATTAAATTTCGCCAAACCATTTTATCAGTAAATTTTATTTTATTCCAAAATTTTGTACCTTCAAATAAAACTCTTTTTCCTCTTTTAGGTGGCTCTTTCCGCATCGATTCTGCAGGCGCAATTTTCAGTGAATTTTTTGCACCAAGCACTCCAGCTCCTACTGAAAATAGTAATGATAAAAAAACTGCTCCTATTAAATAACTCGGATAATACTCTACAGTTATATAATGTACTTTATAATACATTGTATACATTTTTGTAAAACTTTTTGATAACAACACTCCTATTACAATGCCTGCAAAACTACCTGCAAGACCAATAAAAACAGCAAATTTCGAATAATGAATCAATACTTCTAAATTTGTATAACCCATTGATTTTAACACTCCAATGGTCATTCTATCATTTTTTACAAGTCTATTTATCATAACAGTAAGTATTGCTCCAGCAACAATTAGAAATACTAGCGGAAGAACTGAAGATGATTTCTTTCCACCTTTTATTTCTTCTTTAACAATCATATAACTTAATTGATCTTTTCGAGTAATTACTCTTTTAGCTCCATATTTATCTAATACTTTTTCAACTTCATCTTTTACTTTTTCTGGATTATATCCATCTTTTATATCAATGGTTAATTCATTATAAGAATTACCCATTCCAAACGCATCTTTTGCAAATTTTTCTGAAACATAAATTACACCAAATTTTTTGAAATCAGGAAGTAATGCCTGACTATCCTTCATTAAATAAACAAATTCAGGTGAACCTACTTCAGATACTACATTTAAATCATATCTTTTCCCATTTATTTGAAGTGTCAATATATCATCTAATTTAATATCTCTTCCTTGAACAAATTGTTCGATAACAAATACATCATAAATGGAATTAAATTTTGATTTTCCATTAATTTCATAAAGTTTATTAATTTCTATATTATCTGGTACTGAAATAATTCTTACAGTAACTTTTTCGTTTGTACCATCTATTATTAATGGAACATCCCGTTTAATTCTTCCTTCAACATTTTTTACTCCTTCAATATGTTTTACAATATCTAAACTATTTATTGGAATTTTTACAACTTCTGCTGTAATATCAGCTAAATTATTTTTTTCATAATAAGTATTAGCTGAATTTTCAAAATTACCAATACCCATATTCATAGCAATATATATTAAAATACCAACCATCATAACAGTCATTATTGCAAAATATTGAAGTTTTGATTTCTTTAAATTTCTTATAACACGCTTATTTAAAGGACTCATTACCATTCAACTCTTTCAGGGCTTATTGGATTTTTATTTTCAATTATCTCTTCAACTTCGCCACTTCGCATTTTAATTACTTTATCTGCAATATCTCCAATTGCAGCATTATGCGTAATAACAATTACTGTTTTTTTATATTTTTTATTAACATCAACCAAAAGCTGCAAAATCTTCTTTCCAGTTGTATAATCAAGTGCACCTGTTGGTTCGTCACATAATAATATTTTTGGATTTTTTGCAACAGCTCTTGCAATTGCAACTCTTTGTTGTTCCCCACCACTCATTTGAGATGGGAAATGTCCTGCTCTTTCTGAAAGCCCAACATCATTCATAATCATATCAATATCTAGTGGATTACTGCATATTTCGGTAGCTAATTCAACATTTTCCTTTGCAGTTAAACTTGCCATAAGATTATAAAATTGAAAAACAAATCCAACTTCATCTCGTCTATATTGTGTAAGTTGTTTTTCACTATATTTCGTTACATCTGCATTATAAAATTTAACACTTCCTTCAGTTGGATTATCCATTCCACCAATCATATTTAATAATGTTGATTTACCAGAACCACTTGGTCCCAAAACAACAACAAATTCTCCATCCATAACTTCAAAACTACTTCCTCTTAAAGCTTTTACTTTTATTTCTCCCATTTGATAATGCTTCTTCAAATTTATAATTTCTATAGCAACATCATTTTTTTCATATTCATTACTATTAACTTTATATTCTTCTTTTATTTTCTCAGTTTGTACAGCACTAAATAACATATCTCACCTCTATTTCGAATAGTCTTTAAATAAAATATACACTTTTTTATTTATTTTCCTTGTAGCCTCTTCAAAAGTCATTCCCTTATTATATATATACATCATTAATTCAAATGCATATATTGAATAAATAATTTCTGATAAATTTCTCGCATCTGCTGATTCGTTCAATTTTCCTTCATTTTTTAATTCTATTAATATTACTTCAATTTTATCAATAAATTTAAAATCCATTTCAGCAAATTTATTAAGCATTTTCATATTTTTCTTACTTCCAACGACAATTCTAAAAAGCTCTAATAAAAGTTGTTTAGGAATATATTTAAATCCAATATCAAAGTTGTTAATATATTCATTTATAATTTCATACACTTCTTTATCATTATGCTTTTTAATAATATAATCTTTATCCAGAGTATTCTGCATTTTTTTTTCAAAAGTTTCTACAAAAATATTATCCTTTGAAGGAAAATAATTATATACAGTTCCGACTCCAAGACCAGATTCTTTTGCGATATCATTTATTGATGTATTTTCATATCCATTTTCATCAAACATCTTGTATGCTACTTCAATAATTTTTTTCTTTGTTTCTACTTTTTTCTTTTCCCTTTTGCCTAACATCATTCCCTCCTTTAAAAAATGAACGCATTCACTTTTTGCTTATAAAGTGATTTTACTCCTTTTAAAAAAGGATGTCAACAAAAAAGTGAATCAATTCACTTTTTTTATGATCCGATTCCATTTATTAACATATCCATTAAATCATCTACTAAAAAAAGCATCTCTTCTGAGAATTTTTTTTCATTATTTTTATTAATCTCAAAAAAATATTCACTAAGATTAATCATCATGGAATTAATCAAATAACTAGTAAACTCTACATTTATATCCGGTTTTATTTCTCCATTTTCTATTTCGATTTCTATTAATTTTTTATAAAAATCAATTGCCATATTTTTATTCTGTCCAATTACTTTGCGGTATATTTCACTATTATTATTTTTCATAAGTAGTACACCAATTGAAGCAAGTTTTTCATTCTCATACGCAAATTTTAATCCTGACTTAAAAATTTCTTTTATTATTTTTATAAAACCATTATCAATTTCGCTAATTAACGCTGCATTAACATATTTCATTTTTTTTTCAACTGATAGACTAATAATATATCTATATAAATCTTCTTTATTTTCAAAATATTGATAAAAACTGCCTTTAGATATTTTGCAATTTTCAACTATTCTATTTATACTTGAATTCTCATAACTATATATTGAAAATTCATTTATCGATTCTTCTTCAATCATTTTTCTTTTTTCTTCCTTAATATTAAAAAATGTATTTTTAGGCATTTTATCACTCTTTCCATTTTAATAACTTATTTTTCGCAATGTGACCATCTAGTCACATGATACTACCATAACTAATAATTGTCAATAAATAATTAATAACTCAAAAAAAATAAACCCATTTTAAAACAGGTTTACTTATTTATTAATTAATTTACTATCTCTTGTAAAATATTATTACTCTTGCCAAGTATTTCATTTACAAATACATCTACCACTTTAGGCGAAAATTGTGTTCCTTTCATATCATTCAATTCAATTATAGTTTCCTTAACTGTTAACGGCTCCTTATATGATCTTCTAGATATCATTGTATCATAGGAATCAACAACAGAAATTATTTGTGAAATTTCTGGAATTTCTTCGCCTTTCAAACCGTAAGGATAACCTGTTCCATCATATCTTTCATGATGATATAAAACATATTCTGCAATATCCTTTAATTCTTCTGATTTTTTTAAAACTTCATATCCCCAGTAAGGATGCATTTTTATAGTTTCATACTCTTTAAAATTCAACTTAGTATTTTTATTTAAAATATTTCTATCTACTAAAATTTTTCCTATATCATGTACCATACCTGCCCAATATGCTGAGTCCGCATCTTCAACGCCTAATTTAACAGCTAATTTTTTTGAAAGTATTGCAACATTTTCAGAATGGCCTTTTGTATAGTTATCAAATAATTCTAACATTTTTACTAGTGATATAATTATACTATTTTGAGTATTATTTTTATTTTCAATTATTTTTTTATTTGTATAATAATTATTAACTAAAACACTTATACTCTTTAGTAATCTACCATCATACTCATTAAAAATTCCATTTTCATTTTTTCTACAAAAACTCATTCCACCAATTAATTTTGAACCATAATAGAAACCAATATTAATTAAATTACTATCATTCTCCTTTATAATTCCAACTTCATTCTTTACTGGCATCATTAACATAATTTCTTTTATATGATTAATATTGAAAGTTTTTTTATGTTCTTTAATAAATTCTATTTCATTATCATCATTTAATAAAAATACAACTCCTGATTCTGCACTAGGTATAAAATCAAGTGATAATCCGAATATATTTTCTAGATACTCATTATTATCTTCATACTCTAAAGCTCCAGTAATTATTTTAATCATTCTTTCAAAATCATCTGCTAATCTAGCTGTCTCATTATTTAATCTTACTAATTCTACATTATCATTAATTAAAATTTTATTTTTCTCTTCAATTTCATTTTTCATATTTTCTAAATCAGTTATATCTTGTGCTATTACTAGAATTTCTTTTGAGCTCTCAGACAATTCAATTGGAATTTTATGAATTTTAAAATACAATTCTTCTCCATTGATAACCGTTTTTTCAATATACTCATATGTAATATTTTCATCAATTACACGATGATCTGTATAAACAAGTCTATTTAATTTAATTTTATCAAATATCTCTATTTCATTCTGATTTCTACCTTCAAGATCATTTATATCAATTCCTAGTAAATCCGAATACGCTTTATTACACAATAAATATTTACCATCATAATTTTTTATCATTATACTCATTGGAGATAAATTAATTATTTCTTTTAATTCTTTTTCCTTATCCGAAATAATATTCGCAAAAGATTCAAGTTCATCATTTTGAGCAATTAACTCTTCATTAAACGCTTCAAGCTGTTCTAAACTTGCTTGAACCTCAAAATCAAGTTCAACTGTTTCCTTTTGTTGTCCAAAATAAACCATTATTAAATAAGCAACTAAAAATCCATATAGAACACCAAATATGATTGAAAAAGAAATATCACTAGGATATATCTTATAATTATGTAATTTTTTATTTAAAACATTTCCAGAAAGAAATATCATTGTATTCAAAATTGAAATCAATAAAAATTTCCACCTATTTTTATAAATATCCATGTTTCTCCTTTCATATATTATCTATATCACTTAGCTTATCGTCTTATTACTTGTCCTTATTAAATTTTTTTTAATTGAATTCTAATATTTCTCTAAGTTAACATTAAAATTTCAGGAATATAATAAGGATATAGAAAATACAAGGAGGAATATTATGAACATTACATTAGAAACAATTGACGATTTAAGAGAAAGAACAAATGCAAGTTACAGCGAGGCAAAAGAAGCTTTAGAACAAACAAATGGAAATTTAATTGATGCAATTATCTATCTTGAAAAAAAAGGAGTTTCATCTTCAAAGAAAGGTTCAAGTAAAAAAAATGATTTTAATAAAAAAACTAAATCATTCTTCAATTCAATGGGAAGTGTGAATTTCGATTTAATTAAGAAAGATAAAATTTCATTAAGACTACCTTTACCAATATTTATTTTAATAGCATTAATTGGAATGCCTTTTGTTGTAGTCGGTCTTATAATAGCAATATTAATGGGTTATAAAATTGAATTTACAAAAAATGGTGAAAAAATTAATGAAATTAACGAAACTTTAAATAAAATGAGTGAAACAGTTACTTCACATATTAAGGAGAATGAATAATATGGATATTACTTTAGAAAAAATTGAAAATTTAATAGACAGAACAAATGCATCATATACGGATGCAAAGGAAGCACTTATTAAAAGTGATGGTGATTTACTCAAAGCAATATTAATTATCGAGGAAAATCGAGAAAATATAAAAATGAATAGTAAAAAAGAAAAACATAAAAGAAATTTCAATAAATTTATTACAAGATCATTTACTTTATATAAAGGACCAAAAGAAATTCTTTCACTTCCATTGTGGTTAACTGTTTTAATAGTTTTTTTATCACATGATTTTATTTTCCCAGTATTAGTACTTGGTTTAGTACTTTCAATATTTACTGATTATAATTTTAAAATTAAGTAAACTGCAAACATCTCTTTATGAGATGTTTTTGCTTATTTACATTTCTTCCTCGAAGAAATATAATTATATTAGGAGTTGATAATATGAATAAAACGATATTAATTGTTGAAGATGAAAAAAATATATCCAGATTTTTAGAATTAGAACTAACACACGAGGGTTATGAAGTTGATAAAGCATATGATGGTAAAGAAGCTTTAGAGAAACTAGAGAATAACTCATATGATCTTGTTGTTCTCGATATAATGCTTCCTAAAATTAACGGTATGACAGTATTAAGACGATTACGTAAATTTTCAAGTATCCCAGTAATTATGCTTACTGCAAAAGATGATACTATGGATAAAGTAATGGGTCTTGATTCAGGTGCAGATGATTATTTAACAAAACCATTTGAAATTGAAGAACTTTTTGCAAGAATTCGAGTATGCTTAAAACATAAGAAAATAGATATAGAAAATTCAAATTTACTTGAATTTGAAAAGTTAAAAATCAATAATGATATGATGAGTGTTTATTATAATGATAATGAAATTAATTTAACTAAAAAAGAATATGAATTATTAAAATTTTTACTTGAAAATAAAAAAATAGTATTATCAAGAGATGTTATACTTAATAAAGTATGGGGATATGATTATTTTGGAGACACAAATATTGTAGATGTATATATTCGATATCTTAGAAGCAAAATTGATGAAAAATATGATATTAAATTAATTCATACAGTTAGAGGAGTGGGGTATATTTTAAAAAATGAATAAACTAATTAAAATTGTCTTATTACCATTTAAAATTCTATATTATTTAATTATACTTCCATTTAAAATAATTTCGTTTATAGTTAAAGTTATTTTAAATGCGTTGAGTTTTGTATGGAATAAATTTCTATCATTATTCAAATTTTCTTTATCTTTCAAAATTTCATTTTTCTATTTATTAACTATAGGTTTTTCTTTTTTTATAATGATAGCAGCTATATTATTTGGATTTAAGTTTTATTTAGATTCTTCGATTCCATTAACAATCGAGCACGACAACAATGCTATAATAACCTTTTTAGATAATAATAGTGAAATTGATATTAACGAATTAAAAATGTATTTATCTGATAATAATAAAATAGAAATTTCTAAAAACAATATTGCAATATTTAACACTACTCCTAAAAAAATTATGAATTTTCCTATCCATAATAATTTAGATTTTCTTAATTTAAATACATTAATGACACAAAAAAATATTGATTATAAAAATTACTCAATTACAATTTCACCTTATTTATTTAATTATCTTTTAATTGCTAATATGCTTTTAATGTTTCTTATTACAATAAGTACTTTTGCACTAATAATAATATTAATAATTGGTAATAATATTAATAAAAAAATGTTTAAGCCAATTATGACAATGTCTAACTCAGCAAAAAAAATTACTGGGAATAATCTTCAAGAAAGAATTAATGTATCTAATTCATATGATGAATTAAAAGATTTAGGTGAAACTTTTAATAAAATGATGGATAGAATTGAAATATCATATCAAAAACAAAAGCAATTTGTTAATGATGCTTCTCATGAACTTAGAACACCAATAGCAGTTATTCAAGGTTATTCAAATATGCTTTATAGATGGGGTAAAAAAGATGAAAAAATCTTAGACGAATCTATTACTGCAATTAGAGAAGAATCGGAAAATATGAAAAGTCTTGTAAATTCTTTATTATTTTTAGCAAGAGCTGATAAAAACGAAAACAAATTAAGTAAATCAAATTTTTTAATAAATGATCTTTTAGAAGATCTTACTAAAGAAAACAAAGTAATTGATTCAAAGCATAATTTTAAAATGAAAATTGAAGGAAATCTAATAATTCATGCAGATAGAAATCTATTAAAACAAGCTCTAAGAATTTTTATTCAAAATAGCATTAAATATACAAAAGACAATGGAACAATCACTCTAAAATCTTATAGCAGAGATAATAGTATTATAGTAGATATTTCAGATACAGGTATTGGAATTCCAGAAGAAGACCTTTCAAAAATATTTGATAGATTTTATAGAACCGATCAATCAAGAACTAGAGAAATGGGTGGAACCGGTCTTGGCTTATCAATTGCAAAATCAATTATAAATTTACATGATGGAAAAATAAAAATAAGAAGTAAAGTAAACGTTGGAACCGATATACGTTTAATACTCCCATATAAGTAAAAAAAGCAGAAATAATAAATTATTATTCTGCTTTATTTTTTATAAAATCTCAATTTTTGTTTTTAATTTCTTTTCATTTTTTCCATCTATAATAAATATACCTTTTTTATTTTCAATAGCATCTATAGAATCTTCAAAATCAGTCATTCCATACCAAGGCTCAATACATATAAATGGAGCATTTGGAGTCCAAATAGCTAAATATGGAAAATCAGCAAATGTAATTTTAATACGTTTGTTTTCATCCCTACTATCAAGAATTAAAAAATTTGATTCTAGCTTTTCAAAAAAAAGAGTGTCATATTTAAAAAGATCATATGTAATTAACAATTCTTTCTGATTATTTAAAACTTCAATTTTATTGTTTGTTGTTAAACCGCTTTCTAAATTAAAAGTATATGATTTTTCATTTTCTGTTTTTTCAAAAACAATATATTTATTTCCTTTATCAATGTCAAAATTATATGCAGTATGTCCACCAATATTATAATACATTTCCCTATCGCTTAAATTCTTAATTATATATTCAATTATTAATTCCTTTTCTTTCAAATAGTAATTGATAAAAAGTTCAAAATTAAATGGAAACATCTTCAAAGTTTTTTCATTTGATTTATATAAAAAACTAAGAAATTCATTCTTTTTTTCTACTAATTCAAATTCTTTATCTCTAACAAATCCATGCTTTGTCATTTGGTATTCAACGCCATCCAAAGAATATTTATCATTTTTTACATTCCCAATATATGGAAATAAAGTAGGTGAACTTTTTGCCCAATAAGCTTTATCAGCTTGCCAAATATATTCTATTTTATTTTCCTTATCAAATAAACTTTTTAATTCAGCTCCCAGAGAATCAATTATAACTTCACATTTATCATTAAATAATATATTTCCCATAAAAGCTCCCATCGCAAATTTTAATCGCTTCTCCAGTTAAAAATACGTCTTTATCAAGCTTAACATTTAATTTTCCACCTAAAACTTTTACATTAATATCATTATTAACTTTTCCATTTTCATTCATTACGATGGCTGCAGCACAACTTCCAGTTCCACATGATAAAGTAAGTCCAGCACCTCGCTCCCAAGTTATAACTGAAATATTATTTTCATCATTTATTTCTACAAAATTAATATTACTTCCATTTTTAAAAATTTCGTTTTTCTCAAGAATTGGACCATATTTTAGTGCTAATTCTTCAGTAATTTTATCTACTTCAATAACAGTATGTGGAACACCAAATAATAAGGAAGTAATAATAAATTTTCTATCTTTTACATTTATTTCATGATTTATAAGTTTTTCATTATTCTTAAGCATATCTTTTGACTCTAAAGTTCTTTCGCCCATATTAATCATAATATTTATATCATCAATTATTGTAACATCCATTATTCCTGCTAAAGTCTCCACTTTAAAATTCTTTTTAGAAATTACATTATTATCAGATAAAAATCTTACAAAACATCTAATTCCATTGCCACACATCTCTCCAATCGAACCATCACTATTTATATAGTTCATCATAATATCTGCTTTATCAGATTCCGAATAATACATTAATCCGTCTGCTCCAACACCTTTATGTCTATTGCAAATCTTTATTGCAAAACCGCTATAATCAAATTCACTAGAAATATAATCAATTAATATAAAATCATTTCCTGTCCCATGATATTTTGAAAATTTCATTTAATACACCTTTCCCTATAAAGATTTAGCATGCCATCTAAACTTTCAAGAAAATACTCATGCCCTTTATAAGAATTTGAAGCTTCAATAATAATAGGTTTGTTTTCTTCAATCATTTGATTAAATATTTCCTCAACATCAAAAGCCCAATCATCTGCTTTTCTCTGATTAATATTTGGAATAATATGATGATATCTTTTATAAAATTTATTATTCATATAATATTCTTGACCTTTAGTAGTCCAAAAATGAAATGCAAATACTTCTTTTTTTAAAATTTCAAAAGCTTCTTCAAAATTAAATCCTACAAGTTTTGAAGCAAAATATAAATGCCCAGTGTCAACTAAAACACCTAAATTTGAATATTTTGGTATTTTTTCAATCCATTCATTATAATCATTGAACATTATATTTGATCCAAAATATTCTAAAAGTATTTTACTATCATATTTTATTGCTAAATCATTAACTCTCTTTAAGGATTTATTTAAGAACCCGTCAAAGTCATTAAAATCTGTATCATTATGATTTATCCCTGGAAAGTGAATTACTAAATATTCAGCGTTCATTACTGCAGTTCTTTTTAAATTTTCTTCTAAGAGTTTAAATGAAGTTTCTCTTAAATCATCATCTTTACTCAAATAAAAAGCATCTAAATAATCGTATTCATACCAATCAAAAACATATAAAGGTAAATGTATACTATATTTAATATCATTTGCTTCGCATTTTTCAATAGTATCTAATGCGCTAATCAAACAATCCTCATACTCACATCTGCTACCTAAACATACTTCGACACGTTTTATTTTTCTATCAATTATTTCTTCAATAGAAAGATTCACATTATTAATTCCAAAATTTGAACTCATCATATCACAACCTTTATCATATATATATTCATAATGAATATAATAATTGAAAATACCATTAAAAACACTCCTAAATTATATTTTCTTAAAATTATATTTTCAATCCCATAAATAAAAGCATATATTGCAACCATAAAACTACCAACATATCCAATGTCTTTAGGTGAAATTTTATATTTTTCTTTCAAAAAAACAATAACAAACATTGAAATCAGAAAAAATAAAGCTATAATAAGTCTAGCATAAATAAATTTTTTTCTTTTCATATTTATTATCTCCTCATACCCATATATGTTTCATTATACATTATCTAGTTAATTGCTACAACAAAAAAACGCCCCTTAAGGGCGCTAAATTACTTATTCAATATTTTATTTACTACTACTCCTGCAATTGCTGCAAAACTTAAACCATTAATTGCTATATTTTCATTTACAGGTATTCCTAAAGTAATCCCAAATTTAGCTTCTATATATTTTCCACCAAATCCTAAAGTCAATATTGTTGCCATTACTATTATATTTTTAATATTCATTTCTACTTTATTATCTTTTATTGTTTTTACACCAATGATAGCTATCATTGAGAATAACATTAAACTTATTCCTCCCATTACAGGTACTGGAATTGTTTTTAAAGTTGATCCAACTTTTGATACTAATGCAAGCACAATCGCAAATATTGCTGCAATTCTTAAAATTACTGGATTATAATTTTTAGTAATTGCCAAAACTCCTGTATTTTCACCATAAGTCGTATTTGCAGGACCTCCAACAAAACCAGCGAACATTGTAGCTAAACCATCTCCTAAAAGAGTTTTATTTAAACCTGGATCTTCAATAAAGTTTTTGCCAACAACTGCTCCATTAGTTGTAATATCTCCAACATGCTCCATAAATACAGCTAACACTACTGGCGCAATAATTAGTATAGCTTGTAGAGAAAATTTAGGTAATGTGAAATTTGGAACTGAAACCCAACTTGTTTGTGCAACTATTGATGTATCAACTAATCCCATTAGAGTCGCTACTAAATATCCTGCTACAACTCCACCTAAAATCGTTAATTGCTTTGGATAACCTTTAGCAAAGAAATTAATAAACAATGCTGTGAAAAGTGTAATTCCTGCTAACATGAAATTTACTGAAGCCATTCCATAAGCTACTGGAATAAGGTTAAGACCAATTACTATAATCATTGGACCTACTACTTGTGGTGGTAATATTTCATTTATTTTTTTAATTCCAACTTTTTTAACAAAGAATGAAAGCATTACATAAATTAAACCTGCTACTACTATTCCACCCTGCGCATATGCCAAATCACCATTAAACATTTCTTTAACTGCAATTATTAATGGAATAAAAGCAAAAGATGATCCTAAAAACACTGGTACTTTTTTATCTGTTACTTGATGAAATATTAAAGTTCCTACACCTGCCGAAAAAAGCGCAACCGATGGATCAAACCCTGTTAATATTGGTACTAATACTGTTGCTCCAAACATTGCTATTAAATGTTGAAGACCTAACACCACGTTTTTTATATCCATTAAATGATAAATAATTCCTTCTTTTTTTAATACATTTACTTTAGTAGTCATTTGTTCCTCCTTTTTAATCTCACTGGATTATTTTAAAAGTTATCTTCAAAAAAAAAATCTCTATATACTAATATGCATAAGAAATCACTAAATATTTTTCCTTATGAATATCTCGTATTCATTTAAAGATTTTATCAATTTTTATTATTTTAACACTGAATATGATATAATGCAAGAAAAATATAAAGAAGGTGTAAAATGAAATGTTTTTACAATGGCATATTTATAAATACAAGTAATTTTAATGAAAATATCGAAATGTTAATAGTTGAAAATGGATTAATTCAATATAAAGGCGATTATAATATTAACTTACTTAATAAATGTGAAGAAAAAATTAATTTAAAAGGAAACACTTTAATTCCAGGCTTTAATGATAGTCATATGCATTTATTAGGATTAGGACTAAGTTTAAATCAAATTGATCTTTCCAAAATGAAATCAATTGATGAATTAATTCTTAAATCGAAAGAATTCATTAAAGAAAATAAACATACTCAAATCCTTTATGGAAAAGGATGGTCACAAGAAAATTTCATTGAAAAAAGAATGTTAACTAAAAACGATCTTGATAAAATTTCTAAAGAAATTCCAATAGTATTTACCAGAGCCTGTTATCATATTTTAACAGGAAATTCAAAAGCACTAGACTTAATAGATAAATCCAATTTAAATATTGATGGTGGCGAGATAAACCTTGAGACAGGTATTTTAAAAGAAAACGGAAAAAGTGTGCTTTTAAATAAATTACCAGTTCCTTCAAAGAATGAAATCAAAAAACATTTAATTGAAGCTGCTAAATACGTAAGAAAAAAAGGGATAACTTCCGTGCAAAGTGATGATTTGTGCATGTTTCCTCAAAAATACAATGATAGAATCTTTGATGCATTAAATGAAATTAAAAATGATTTTCCAATAAAAATTTATGAGCAATCTATGTTCGGCGATATAAAAAACTTTAAAAATCATTTTAAAAAAGGCTACCAAATGACAAATGACAATTCTCATTTAAATATGGGCCCTCTAAAAATACTTTTAGATGGTTCTCTTGGTTCAAAAACAGCTTATTTAAGTGAAAACTATTTAAATGAAAATCATAATGGAATATTAATGTATAAGAAAAAGGAACTATTTGAACTCGTAGAATTTGCAGATGAAAATAACATTGATGTTGCAATCCATGCAATAGGAGATGGAGCAATTAATCTAGCAATAGATGCAATTAAAAATACAAGAAATCAAAATATGCGCCATAGTATTATTCATTGTCAAATAACAACAAATAAATTAATGAAAGAGATTAAAAAAAGTAATATATTAGTTCATATTCAGCCAATTTTTTTAGATTATGATATTCATATTGTTGAAAATAGAATTGGTATTGAGAGAACTAAAGAAACTTATAATTATAAAACAATGGATGAACTTGGGATAAACATTGCTTTTGGATCTGACGCTCCTGTCGATAAGGTTAGTCCTATACTCGGAATTCATCTTGCTGTAAATAGAACAGATTTAAATGGATATCCGTTAAATGGTTTTCTACCAGAACAAAAAATAGATGTTAAAAAAGCTCTTAAATTTTATACCATTGGAAGTGCTTATGCTGAAAGAATGGAAAATAAAAAAGGAAGCTTAGATATTGGAATGCAGGCAGATTTTACCATAATTGATAAAAATATTTTAGAAATTAATGAAAAGAAAATTAAAACTATTAATATTGTTGATACTTACGTAAATGGAATTAATATTTAATTTCTTCCGAATGATAAGGATAGATTATTATGCTTCCTTTGCACTAAAATGGAACGCTTTTAATAAAAACCGTTCCATTTTAATTCTTTGCATTAATAAAATCTATCTATACTAAAGAATTTCTATAAGTACTTCAACAATTTTAGGATCAAATTGTGTTCCTGAACATCTTATTAACTCTTCTACAGCCTTAGATTCATCCATAGCTTTTTTATAAGGTCTTTCATTTGTCATAACATCAAAAGAGTCTGTAACTGAAATTATCCTCGATATTAAAGGTATATTTTCTCCTTTTAAACCCTCCGGATATCCACTTCCATCATATTTTTCATGATGATATAAAATATATCTAGAAACATGTGAAAATTCATCAACCGATAATGCAATTCTATAACCAATCTGCGGATGCTCTTTTATAATTTCCCATTCATCATTATCCAGTTTTCCTGGTTTTTCTAAAATATCTATCGGAATAGCTATTTTTCCTATATCATGTAATGTCGAAGCTAATACTAAATCATCTAAAATATCGTTTGGTAAATTAAGTTTTTTACCTACTTCAAAAGATAATTTTGCAATTCTTACAATATGCTTTTCAGTTTCATGTGTTTTTTCTTTTAAAGTACCTTTTAATACCTCTAATACATGACTTTTTTGACTTTTAGAAGAAATCAATTTATTTCTAATCAATCTTTTTTGCAATTCCTCAAATATATCTTTAATATTTTCGGGTCTTTTTTCTAAATATATAGATCCTAAAGAAAGACTAGGCTTTAATTGATTAATTTCTTTTTCTATATTTTCATTAATAGCTATAATAAAATCATCTATTGTATTTTCGAATGAATTTTCAATAACTGTAACAAATTCATCGCCATCACTTCTTATTAAAGTTATATCATTTTCATTTTTTAATTTTATAAACTCTGTAGATGATTTAATTATTTTAGCAGTATTTATGATCAAATCATCTCCTGCACTGTGTCCAAAAGCACTATTTATCAGCCTCAAACTATTTATATCACTTATTATAATTGAAATAGGATAATTCAGTTCTTTATACTTTGGAATAAGTGTAGTATTCATAAACACTCTATTATAGAAAGTAGTTAAAATATCATGATAATTAAGATATTCTAAATCTCTTTTTAATTTAATTTTTTCTTCATATTCTTTTTCTAAAAATTTATCTTTTTCCTTTGATTCAAGATAACCTAAAGCCATCATAATTATCATAGTTATATTCATATCTATAGCACTATATTTAGTAAATCCACCCATCATAATTACTAAAGTATTAAATACTACAAAAATAAATAATACTAAGTTAAATGCCCTTGATGATGATATCGCTCTAATTGAAAATACCACCATAATTATAATAAGTAATCCGAATTCATACCTTACATTTTCTAAAGGTTTTCCAAAAAATATTATTCCATTTATATTTATAATCGCTATTATAATCAATATGCTTAAACACAATTCAAATATTTCGGCAAAATTTTCTTTAAACGATAAATAGTATGTAATACCTAAAAAAACATTGAAAATTATTACACGAATTATTAAAAATAACATTAAATTTTCAGTTACAAAAAAAACATCTATAACAATTAATAAACACTCAACTAAAAAAATTAATAAAAGAAATTTTCTAATATTTATTAATGAATCTTTATAAAATTCTTTTAAATATGATTTCGATTTCATATATCACCTCATTATTGAATTCGCAACATATTTATACCCATTTAATTTTTTTATTAAACATTATATATTATTCATCAATTTATCTAAATTTTTTCCAGTAGTTCTATTTCTTCCACTTCTTTTTGCATCATATAACATATTATCAGCTATATCTAATAAAGTCATTTTTTCAATATTATCACTTGGTACACATGTAGAAATGCCAAGACTTACAGTTAAATATTTTGCAATTTCCGAATTCCTATGTTCAATCTCTAATTTTTCAATATTTTTTCTAATATTTTCTGCAATAAAAATCGCTCCTTGGTAATCAGTATTTGGTAATAATACTACAAATTCCTCTCCACCATATCTAAAAACTTCATCATATGATCTACCTACTGTTTTTACTATTTCCTTTGCAACTAATATTAAAGCATCATCTCCTACCAAATGTCCATAAGTATCATTATATTGCTTAAAAAAATCAATATCTATCATAATCACGGATAGATATTTCTTATTTCTAAAGCATCTTGCCCATTCATTACCAAAATTTTCATCAAAAACTCTTCTATTAAAAACTCCTGTTAACCCATCTAATCTTGCAAGTCTTGAAATTTCATCTTTTTTTTCTTTTAATTCATTTATTATCATTTCTAATTTACTATTTTTCTCTTCAATAATTTTAGCTTGTTTATTGAGTCTTAAAAAAACTTTTATTTTACTTTTTAATAGTTCGTTCCTGATTGGTTTATATAAATAATCTACTGCCCCTAACTCATACCCTTTAAATATATATTCTTCCTCTTTACTTATTGCCGTTATAAATATAATTGGAATAGTTTTTGTTTTATTATTACCCCTTAAAATTTCAGCTACTTCAAAACCATCCATATCTGGCATTTGCACATCAAGTAAAATAATATCAATTTTATTTGTAAGTATAATTTTTAATGCTTCATTGCCCGATCTTGCCTGCAACACATTAACATCTTCACTCTCTAGTAAAGCTGATAGTGCAATAAGATTTGCTTCTGTATCATCAACTATTAACACTGTCGAAATATATTCGTTTTCCATATTACTCCCTTATTCCCATTAATTCATTTAAATTCTTACCTATCTCTTCTAAACTTATCACTTCTGGATTTTTCAATATTTTAATTGCACCCTCAGGCATAATAGCTGAATATGCAGTACTTGGTTCCTGCACTATTACATGTCCCCCTAAATCCTCAATTCTTTTTAATCCTTTTGCTCCATCTGTATTTGCCCCAGTTAATAATATACCTAATAAATTTCCATTAAATGCTTCAGCAGCTGTTTCAAATAAAATATCTATAGATGGCCTAGAATAATTTACTTTTTCACTATAAAGTAATGAAAATTTCAAATTATCTTCAATCTGTAAATGATACATTGCTGGTGCAGTATATATAACATTCTCTTGTATTTGCTCTTTATCTTCAGCTTCTTTTATTATATTATTTATATATTTTGATAACAATAGAGGTAATTCATTTTCATTATCTTCTGATAAATGAAATAAAATCACAATTGGAATAACAATCTCATTATTAATTTCTTTTAATATTTTAATAATTGCTTTTAAGCTACCTGCAGATCCACCAATTACTACTGCTTTATATTTCATATAATCACTCCAAATATTTTTTTTGATATATTTTATTTTTAAAAGAAATTTCATTAAATTTTTCTTTAGATTCATTATACTTAATACTTTCTTTTGAACCTAAACCTAAAAATCCACCTCTTGTTAAACTATCAAGAAATAATTTAAGAATTCTCTCTTGTAATTGATTATTAAAATAAATAAAAACATTTCTACAAATTATTAAATTTGCCTCAATAAAGCTTCCGTCTTCAACTAAATTATGTTCTAAAAATGTTACATTTTTTAATAATGCAGAATCAAAAATTACAGAATCATATTTTGCTATATAGTATTCTGCGAAAGATTTTTTACCACCTGCTTCTTGATAATTCTTAGTCCATTTTTTAACTTTTTCCATTGAATATATTCCTTTTTTGGCTGAATTCAATACATTCAAATTAAAATCCGTTGCATAAATATTCGTTTTCTCTAGTAATCCTTCTTCTTTTAATAAAATTGCCATTGAAAATATCTCTTCACCGGTTGAAGCACCTGCATGCCATATATTTATTGATGGATAAGTTCTTAATATTGGAATTATATCTTCTCTTATCATCTTAAAAAATTCCGGGTATCTAAACATTTCAGTTGTATTGATTGATAAATCTTTTAAAATGATTTTTCTAAAATATTCCTCACTATAAAGTAATTTTTCGGTAATTTTAGAAATCGAAGAAAAATTATCTAATTGCATTCTTCTTTTTATCCTTCTTTTAATATGTTTTTTTGTATAATTATCAAAATCATAACCATATTTCAAATAAATAGCTTGCAAAAATAATTTCAATTCAATTTCTTCAATTTTTAATAATTCATTTTCAGTCATTTATAACCACACTCTTAAAAGAGATAGTAATTTTTCTCTATCAATTGGTTTTGATAAATATTCATTAGCTCCCGCTTCAATACATTTATCTCTATCACCTTTCATCGCTTTTGCTGTTAAAGCGATAATTGAAATATCTTTTATCCCTTCAGTTTCTCTAATAATTTTCATAGCTTCATAGCCATTCATTTCTGGCATCATAATATCCATTAATACCAAATCAATATTTTTATTGTTTTTTAATACATTTATACCTTCTTTTCCGTTTGTTGCAATTTCAACATTTATACCACTTGTTTCTAAAATACTTGAAAGCGCAAAAATATTTCTCATATCATCATCAACAACTAAAATTGTTTTATTAGTAAATAATTCACTAAAATCACTTATTTTACCATCTTCAACTTTATGAACAAATAATTTTATTTCATCTAACAATCTTCTCGTTGATACATCATCTTTAATAATTATATCACTTACTTTTTTGCGAAGTTTTAATTCGTTTTCTCTAGAAATATCTTCTCCTGTATTTACAATTATTGGAATATTTTTATATTCCTCATTTCCTTTTAAAACCTCAATAAATTCAAATTCTTTGTAATCTTCTAAACCTAAATCTAAAATTATCAAATCATATCTCTTTAATTTCAATTTTTCTAAAGCTGTAGCTCCTGATTCACATGAATCTACTGTAATGTAATTATAATCATTTTTTATTAATTCTACTACACTATTTCTTTGAATTTCATTATCTTCAATTACAAGAATATTTTTAATATTACTAGATATTTCTGATGTTTTATTAAGTATTTCTTCAATTTGTTTTGGTGTAATAGGTTTTTGATAATATTTTAATATTCCATCCATATTTTGATTATTATCTTTTCCTTTACCACTAATAATGTAAACCGGTATATCTTTTGTTCTGTTATTCATTTTCAACTTTTTTGTAACTTCATACCCATCCATTTTAGGTAATCCAATATCTAGAATTATCCCTTTCGGTAGATAATAATCTGCTAAGAATAATGCTGCTTCACCTGTTTCTGCAACTATCGCTTTATAATCTCCATTTCTTACAAGTTCAAGTACAACTTCTGCAAAATTAGAATCATCATCAACTATCAATATTACATCATCAGTCTTTTCAATGTTTCTTCTATCATCTTGTATATAATTAATATCATCTTGTGATTCAAATAATACTTCATTCGTATCAATGCTACTCTTTAATTTATTTATCGTATCATTTGAAATCTTTTTTACTTTTTTATTTCTTTCTTCTTTCTTTTTATATCTAATTGGTATAATTAAACTAAAAATACTACCTTTTTCTTTTTCACTTTCAATTTCAATATTTCCGCCAAGAAGTTTTGCATATTCCTTTGATATGGACAAACCTAATCCAGTTCCACCAAATTTTCTGCTTATTGAGCCATCTTCTTGCTTAAATGCATCAAAAATACTGTTTACTTTATCTTTTTCAATTCCAACTCCAGTATCAATTATTTGAATTAATAATTTTGATTCTTCTAGTGAAAGTTTTAAAGTTACAGTTCCATCTTTAGTAAATTTAAATGCATTTGAAAGTAAATTTTTAATTATTTGTTTGATTTTTTGCTTATCCGTCATAATATGAATTGGTAATTTATCATCTGTTTCAGTAATAAATTTAACATTTGATTTCATAGCTACAGGATTAAATAGCGCTAACATTTCACTTATTAACTCTTCAATATTCATTTCAGCAATTTCTAATTCTTCTTTTCCAGCTTCAACTTTTGATAAATCTAATATATCATTAATCAAATTTAACAAATCTTTTCCAGAAGTATTAATTGTTTTAGCAAATTCTATATCCTTTTCTCCTAAAGTTTTTCTAGGATTATTTTCTAATAGTTCAGATAATATCAATATACTATTAAGAGGCGTTCTTAACTCATGTGACATATTCGCTAAAAACTCTGATTTATATTTATTTGATAACTCTAAGTCATTTGCTTTTCCCTCAATTTCTTTTTGTGCAATTTCAAGTTCATCATTTTTTCTTTCAACTTCTTTTTTACTTAATTTCATTTGCTGAGCATTTGATTCAAGTTCTTCATTGATAACTCGTAATTCTTCTTGCTGTGTTTCTAATTCAACTTGAGATTTTTTAAGTGTTTCAGTTTGCTCTTCTAATTCTTCATTTGATACTCTCAATTCTTCTTGTTGATGTTGAAGTTCAATTGATTGCTCCATTGTTTGATCTAAAAGAAATTTATTATATTCATTATTTTTTATATTTTTCAATGCTATTGCAACTGAATTTCTTATTGTTTCTAAATATTCAATAACTACATCTCCAATTTCATTGATAAATCCAATTTCTAATATAGCTATAACTTCATCGTTAAACACACATGGAACTATAACAATATTTTTGGGTTCACTTTTTCCTAATCCTGAATTTATTGCAATATAATCTTTTGGAATTTCAGAAATAATTATCAATTCTTTTTCAAGTGCTGCTTGACCTATTAATCCTTCTCCAATTTTATATGATGTATTTATACCTTTTCTTTTAATATATGCATAACTTGAAAAAAGTTTATATGTTTCTTCTTTTTCTTCGTCATTTTCAATATATAATGCACCTATTTGCCCATTAACTTCCTTTGTTACTTCAGTTATTATATCTTTTCCTAATAAATCAAGTTTATTATCACTTTGAATTAAATTACTTATTTTTACTTGAGCTAACTGAAGTTTTTCTTTTTTATCTCTAATTTTAAAATTATCCTTTAAATTTTCAATAATTTCTTTATAAGCTCTAATTAACACATCTACTTCTATTAGTTCGGTTTCTTCTAAATCAAATTTTGTATTTCTCACATCATTAATATCAAGTTCCTTCATTTTATCACTTAATAAAACAACAGGTCTAATCGTATTCCTAATAACTTTTGCAAGTAACACAGCACTAATAACAGAAAATAATAAACTCAATACAATTATTATTAAACTATTTCTATAAGTCTCAGCAAAAATCACTGAATTTTCAACATTTGCAAGTAAATACCACTTTGCATTTAGTTCTCCAAAAGTTGTTTTTAAATTAACTTTATAAATGCTAGAATTCAATTCTGAATATCTTGAAACCGAACCAACATTATCCATTTCTATCTTATTCTTTTCAAAATTAGGATAATATTTTATAATACTTTCCCCTACTTTTGATGAATCAGTATCATTTGCAACTATAATTCCACTATTACTAATAAAATAATATTCTTCTTCAATATTTTCTTCAAGCTCTTCTTCCATTTTCTGTTGTATACTTTCTAATAACATATCTATTCCTAAAATTCCAATAAACTTATTATTTTTATCATATAATGGTACCGAAATATTTGTCATTAGAACATTTTGATTATTTACTTTAAATTCATATGGTTCAATTAATACATCTCTTTTTGCATTTTTTGCTTCTAAATAATAATTTTCATTTTCTAGTCCTATTAAAGGTTGAATATTTAATTCATTATTTAAGTATGTAATATAAGGAAAAAATTGTCCTTCTTCACCATACTTGTCAATACCTACATATAGCGCATCCTTATTATCAAATGCATTTTTATTAAATCCAATGCCAATTCCAACAACATTTTCATTATTTATAACAATTTCCTTTGCAATATTTTCGATTACTTCCCTTTTTTTAGAAATACTTTCATCATTTTTAATAGTATTAACTGTTTTTTCAAATGTTTTTAATTCATAATATGCTTCATCAAATATAAGCTCTATTTCTTTTGACTTATTTTGAGCGCTTGCTTCTATATAATTAACTTTCTCATTAAAAGCAATTTTTTTTGATATAAAAAAATTACTCGAAATCAAAATTAATACTAATAATAAAATTGCAAATCCAACTCTTGAAATTAATTTTTTTACTATAGATTGCGTTTTAATATTTTTTTTAACCATAACCCCTCCCAAAATGTTAAAAATCATTATCTATCCTATTCAAATATTTTATAAAAACAATTATATTTTTTATTTAATTCTAGAAGCTTTTCTTTTACTTTTAAGCAACTTCTCAAAGATAAAATTTCATCAATATGCTTAGCATATTCTTTTTTACTAATATGGTTTATTACATATCTAGATCTTAAAACTTCATTTGAATTCATGCTAAATTCATCAAGTCCCATACTAACTAATAATGGAATAATTGACTCATTTCCTGCAACTTCTCCACATAACCCAACCCATATTCCATTTTTATGTGCATTATCAATTGTCATTTTAATAAGCTTTAGTACCGCTGGATGATAAGGAGTATATAAATAATTCAAATGCTCATTTGTCCTATCTACTGCAACTGTATATTGAATTAAATCATTTGTTCCAATTGAAAAAAAATCAACTTCTTTAGCTAAAAAATCTGAAATTAATACTGCCGATGGAACTTCAACCATCATACCAACTTCAATATCGTTATTATATTTAATATCTTCTTTATCAAGTTCATTTTTTACTTCTTGCAAAATTTGTTTTGCATTTATTAATTCATGATAATGCGATATTAACGGAAACATTATTTTTAATTCACCAAATATGCTCGCTCTTAAAATAGCTCTTAACTGAACTTTAAAAATATTAGTTTTATCTAAACTCATTCTAATAGCCCTATATCCTAAAAAAGGATTATCTTCTTTGGGAAATTCAAAATACTCTAATTCCTTATCTCCTCCAATATCTAAAGTTCTTATTACTACTGGCTTACCTTTTAACGATAACGCAACTCTTTTATATATTATATACTGTTCTTCTTCTGTAGGTAATTTTTCCCTATTCATGTAAATAAATTCAGTTCTAAAAAGTCCAATACCCTCGCTGCCACTATTAATAACTCCAGGTATATCATTTAATGTTGCAATATTTGAAGAAAGCTCAATCATATGTCCATCTTCAGTAATAGTTTTTTTATTAATATATTCTTTTAATTTTTCTTTTCTTTCATTTTCTCTTTTTTGTTTTGCTAAATACTCTTTTTTTTGATCATCAGTTGGATGAACAATTACTCTTCCTTTAAAACCATCAATTATTATTTCATCTCCATCTTTTACTTTAGATAAAATTCCTTCCAAAGCGACAACCGCTGGAACATTAAGTGCTTTTGCCATTATTGCACTATGAGAAGTTTCTCCTCCAGTTTCACTAACAATTCCAATTACTGTATTCAAGTCTAATTTTGTTGTATCAGCTGTTTTTAGATTTCGTGTAATAATAATTTTTTTAATACCAGATTTTTTATTTTCAGTTTCACTAAATGAAATCATAATTTTTAACAATTTAAGTAAAATATATTTTAAATCCATTACTCTATGATTCATCTCTTCATCATCAATACTTTCAAAAATACCTATATAATTGTCCATAACATTTTTTAAAGCAAATTCCGCATTAATATGTCTACCAATTATTTCACGTTTAACCTGTTCAATAATTTCTTCATCAACTAACATTTCAAGATGATTATGATATTCATCAAAGTTTTCCTCTTTAAATTTTTTCTGAATTTCACTATATTCTTCTTCTATATTATGTTTACAAACTCTAATTGCCTGCAAATATTTCTTTACTTCATGTTTAACATCAATAACATCGCGTTTTCTAATTTTTTCATCAAATTCCTTAAAAATTTCTACTCTTCCAATACTAATTCCCGGCGAAACACCATGTCCATACATAAAATCCTCCTAAAACTAAACAATTTATTACATTTAATTATACATCATATCTATGTAACTGTGTATTTCTTTTCAAAAAAAAAATGGGCTATTATGCCCACTTTTAATGTAGTATTATATAGAAAGGATTTTTCTTGCTTCTTCTGGTGTTGCTATTTCTCTTCCTAATTCTTTTGCTATTCTTACTACTCTTTCTACTAGCATTTTATTTGTTGCGTGTGTTTCTTTGTCATACATTAGTATGTCTTCTAAGCCTGTTCTTACATGGCCTCCTAATAAGATTGCCATTGTTATCATTTCTATTTGTGAGTTTCCTATGCCTGATACGCTCCATGTTGAGCCTTCTGGTATACTGTCTACCATAAACATTAGGTTCTTTGCACTTCCTTTTATTGATCCTGGTACGTTCATTACCATATTAAAATGAAGTGGTCCTTTTAGGTATCCTGTTTTCATTAAATATACTGCATTTCTTATCATTGATAAGTCAAATACTTCT
>JAUCFZ010000219.1 GCA_030377915.1 Clostridiaceae bacterium HSG29 | reverse complement strand
CTGTTAATAGAATTTCTATCAGATAATTCTATTGATCTTATATTTTTTTCAATAATAAATAGATATTTCTTTAATAAGAAAGTTTTACTAAAAATTTTATATGATTTCTCAAAAAATCTTAAATTTTTATTTGAATTTCTCTTATTTCTGATTCCACTAATTTTCCTCAATTTACTTAACTTAATATATGCAATTAACATAACAATTAAAGAAATTACAATACATATAAACATAATTTTTATAATTAATATATCATCCATCAATTATCAACTCATTTTTCAATATAAACTCAATAAATTCATCTTTATTTTGTTTTTCAATATTAAATAGAATATTACTATAGGTTTCCTGAGATATTTTTCCCATCACCTCGTATTTACCATCAACCCATTTAATAATATCTGTTGTTATAAAATTTTGTTTATTAGTTTGCCTTCTAAAATATTCTGTCATCGTTTCAAGAAACTCACCAATTTTTGCATCATTATCTGCAGTTTGATACTTAACTGGATACTCACTTTCATTCTTCACTATTATTTCAGTAATTCTTTCAATATACCTATGTCCATCTACATTTTTACTTAAATGTACATCAAATCTAATTACTTCAGCTACTTGCTCCTCAGCAATATTTTCATTAGAAAAAATACCCGTCTGCAATAAATTATTCCTAAGTGACTTAACTAAATTATAACTACTTTTAGCATGATGAGTAAATATTGTAAATAATGAAGCAACTTGTGCCATTTGTATCATCCATGATGCAACCGGAGCAGTAGCAACTTCTCCTAAAATATTAACCGTTCCATCAGTTTTCTTTTGAAGATCTAAACCCTTTTGTCCCGATATATCTTCCGTTTCTTTAAATGTTAAAATATTTCTGTTCGGATAAATTTTTCTCAAATGTAATTCAAATGCAACCTCCTGAATTCTTAAATTATATATTGGATTAATAAATGAAACTAACGACATAAGTAAAGTCGTTTTTCCAGTTCCCTGACTTCCAGTAATCGCTGTAACTTGGCAACCTTTAACTATCCATTTTAGAAAATTAATACACAAACTTTTATTTTTATCTACTATTAATTCATCAATTTCAATTTTTTCAAGACTATCAAACTTTCGTACAAAAAAAGCCCAACTTTCAGCAAAAGGTGGCCTAACAACCACAACTCTACTACCATCCTTCATTTTATTTATTTTATATCCAGCCGTTTCTGTTAATTGTCCTGGATTATCATACTTATAAATATTTTTACAGATACGAATTAATTCTTTTTCAGAATTGAAAGTTAGAAATTTTAACTGAATTGATTTACCTTTAAAAAATATCCAAATAGAATCATATGACGAAGGCATTCTTGATATTTCAGAAACACTTTCACCTTCTGCATAGTTTCTAAAAAAATTAGAAGGAATTCCTGAAACTCCACCTGAAATCCCATCAATTTTCATATCTCTCAGCTCATCAACAACACTATATCCTTTATAATTCTGATATATTCTTTGAACAAGTATATCTAATTTATCAGAAAATCTTCTTACTACTTTAATTTCATTATTATAAATTTTTTCAATATCCTCTTTATCAATATAATACATAGAATTATCTTTCAACTCATCTAATTTATTATTTATAATAATTTTTTCCAAAGCTCTATAATCATAATCTTTTTTGTACATATATAATAAAATTTCAAATTTATCTTGAATATTTAAATCTCTTGGATTCCTAAAATTTATAATTTTATCTATACTATTTTCATCAAACGAATATTCTTTCTGTATAATATCTTTAATAAATTCCTTTATATATTTTTTTGCATTTAAATCTCCGTGAATACACGTTTTAAGAGATTTTCTTAACTGTTCCCGTTTTTTTATTTGTTTTTCAAATTCATTTTTTGACAAATTCATATTATAAAAATTAGTTCTTAAAATATCGTTAAAATATATTCTTACTACTTCAGTAATATATTCAATAGTATAAATATCCTCTTCAATTCTATACTCATCCTTACTAGTTTTATAAATTTTAAAATGATTTATTAGAAAAAAAACAAATATTATTAATATAATTACTATTATAAAAAGATCAGTCATCTATTTCACCT
>JAUCFZ010000218.1 GCA_030377915.1 Clostridiaceae bacterium HSG29 | reverse complement strand
TTACTAGAGAAGAATTTGCGAAAATACTTATAAAATTAAATCACGATGTGATATTTATTCCTACAAGTTCTTATTATCGAGATGAAGATAAAGAACATTATTATGGAGCATTAGTAGATGTTACAATTGAGCATAAGAATTTTGATTATATTGAGACTGCTATTAGAAAAAGCTATTTGAAATCAGAGATGATTGAGAATGAGGAATATTTTAATCCAGAAAAATATGTAACGCGTGAAGAATTAGCTAGAATAATATATTTATTAAACGATTTAGAAAATGATGTTGATATTACTATCAATGATGAAGAAAATATTGAAAACATTAAAATTGTTAAAACAATTGTTTCAAATAAATTAATGAATGTTGAAAATGGAGAATTTAATCCTAATAGAAATATTACATATGAGGAGTTAAAGAAAGGTTTAGATTTATGATAAAATGTGAATCAGTTTCTAAATCATACGGCGATGTTAATGCTGTAAATAATGTATCATTTGAAATAGGAAAAGGTGCTTTTTTAGGCTTATTAGGACCCAATGGTGCTGGGAAAACAACATTAATGAGAACAATGATTGGACTACTTGACCCAAGTGAAGGCTCAATATTTTTTAATAATATTAAAATGAATAAAGATAATTTAGAAATAAAAGAAAAAATTGGTGTTGTTACTCAACATATAAATTTAGATAAGGAATTAACAATTAATGAAAATATGATATTTGCTGCAAAATTATATAAAATTAGTAAAGATAAAATTAATATTGAAATAAAAAAAGTTTTAAAACTATTAGGTTTATATGAATTAAAAGATAGAAAAACCAAGAAATTATCGGGTGGTATGAAAAGAAAATTGATGATAGCTAAAGCAATTATTCATAATCCAGATTTTATTTTTCTTGATGAACCAACTGTAGGAATTGATGTGAATACTCGAAAAGAAATCTGGCAATTTTTAAGACATGAAAATAAAAAAGGAAAAACCATTGTGCTGACAACTCATTATATTGAAGAAGCTGAGCAATTATGTGATTTAGTTATGTTAATGAGTGATGGGAAAATTTTTAAAGAAGATACTTCTAAGAATCTTATCAATGAAATTGGTGATTTCAAAGTTGAATATAGTGATACAGAAGTGTTTCTATATCAATCTTTAGAAGAAGCTAAAAATGCAACAAAAAATTCTGATAAAATTTTTAGTATTTCAAGAACTTCTTTAGAAGATGTATTTTTTTATTATACAAATAAGAAGGTGAACTAATGCAGATAAATACCATTTTATGGAGAGAATGGAGATTTTTTCTGCATAGATTTTGGAAAATAACAACAACACAATTAGTTACTCCTATATTATATATAATCACTTTTGGTATAGGATTAGGTGATAAAATTGAAGTAGGAGGACAACCATATCTATTTTTTTTAATGCCTGGAATATTATCTATGGTTACAATGAGAAATAGTTATTATGCAGTATCAATGAGAATAATGTTAGGCAGATTAAATGATAAATCTTTTGAAACATATATTTATGCCCCAATGAAAATGTCCGCGCTTACTATGGGGTATTTACTAGCTGGGACATTAAGAGGTTTATATGCTGGAATTTTTATATTTATAATTAGTTTTTTTACAAAAAGAGCAATTGAAATTACACCAACTTTAATTTTTATGTTAGTACTTAATTCATTATTATTTTCTGCGATTGGATTTACTATATCTATGGTAGTGGATACACACTATGATTTAAGTAGGTTTACAAATATGGTAATAACACCTATGTCATTTCTTTGTGGGACATTTTATCAAGTATCAAATTTACCAAAAGTATTTAAATGGATAATTGAATTATTACCATTAACACATACAACAAGATTGATTAGAAGAGTATCATTTGGTTATGGTATAGATTATTTTTCTTTATTAATTGTACTTTTCTATATTTTTTTTCTGACTGTAATTGCAATTAGAATTTGTTATAGAGAAATAACATATTAAATATTGGAGGTAAAATGAAAATAGGAATTATTTATTCAAGTGTAACAGGAAATACTGAAAAAAATTGCAATTGCATTAAATGAGAAAATTTCATTTGCAGAAATAATAAAATTAGAAAACGCATAT
>JAUCFZ010000217.1 GCA_030377915.1 Clostridiaceae bacterium HSG29 | reverse complement strand
GAAGTTCTTTAAGGGAGCCACGATATATTTAATAATATTTATTGCAATATTATTTATTGTTAAATTTTATGGAGGAAACCAAACAGAAATTGTGAAGTTGGATGTTACTCAGCTAAATGAGATGTTAAAAGCAAACGAAATAGGTTATGCTAAAATAGATACTGAAAATAAAGTTACTGGGACTTTAAAAAATGGTAGTCAATTTACATCAAATATTCCTGGGGTAATTAAAGATAATATGGGAGATCAAATTTATGAATTGATTGATAGTGGTGAGTTGAAGCTAGAAGGTGAAATTTCGATTCAAAACCCATGGTATTTAGAGATGCTTCCTACAGTATTTTTAATTTTAATACTTGTTGGATTTTGGTTTGTATTTATGCAAAATTCTCAAGGTGGCGGTTCGAAAGTAATGAAGTTTGGTAAATCTAAAGCTAGACTTAATAAACAAGATGAAAAAAATAGGATTACATTTGCTGATGTTGCAGGTTTAGAAGAAGAAAAAGAAGAAATGGCTGAACTTGTTGATTTCTTAAGAAATCCAAAGAAATATATTGATTTAGGAGCTAGAATTCCAAAAGGAATTTTAATGGTGGGCCCTCCAGGAACTGGTAAAACTTATTTAACAAAAGCTGTTGCTGGTGAAGCGGATGTTCCGTTTTATAGTATTTCTGGATCTGATTTTGTTGAAATGTTTGTAGGTGTTGGTGCTTCTAGAGTTAGAGATTTATTTAAAGAAGCAAAAGAAAATTCTCCATGTTTAGTATTTATTGATGAAATAGATGCAGTTGGTAGAAAAAGAGGCGCTGGATTAGGCGGCGGTCATGATGAAAGAGAACAGACATTAAATCAATTATTGGTTGAAATGGATGGATTTGAAGAAAATCAAGGCATAATTTTAATAGCTGCTACAAACAGACCTGATATTTTAGACCCAGCACTTTTAAGAGCAGGAAGATTTGATCGTCAAGTTATGGTTGGTATTCCTGATGTTAGAGAGCGTGAAGAAATATTAAAAGTTCATTCTAAAAAGAAACCAATTGGAGATGATGTGGATTTAAAAGTTGTTGCCCAAGGAACTCCAGGATTTACGCCAGCAGATTTAGAAAATTTATTAAATGAAGCTGCACTTTTATCTGCAAGAAGAAGCGATAAAAAAATTAGAATGGAAACGGTTGAAGAAGCAAAAATTAAAGTAATTGCAGGTGTTGAAAAGAAAAGTAGAGTGGTTAGTGATAAAGAAAGAAAACTTACTGCATATCATGAAGGTGGACATGCATTATTAGCTAAATTACTTCCTGATACAGATCCTGTTCATCAAGTAACTATAATTCCAAGAGGACGTGCAGGTGGATTTACTCTTCAATTACCAAGAGAAGATAGAAGCTATCAAACTAAAAAGAGTTTAGAAACAGAATTAGTTATTTTATTAGGTGGTAGAGTTGCTGAGAAAATAATTTTAGGTGATGTTTCTACAGGTGCTAGTAATGATTTAAGCAGAGTAACTAAAATTGCAAGATCAATGGTTGTTGAATATGCAATGAGTGATAATTTAAGTTCAATGTCATACTCTACAGGACAAGAAGTTTTCTTAGGTAATGATATGACATCAAAACGAGAATATTCTGAGCAAGTTGCTGCTGATATAGATAGAGAAATAAGAGGAATAGTAGATAATGCATTTGATAGTGCATATAATTTATTGGAAAGTAATCAAGATAAATTGCATGCAATAGCAAAAGCGCTTTTAGAATATGAAACTTTAACTGGCGAAGAATTTGATGTATTATTAAATGAAGGTTACGATAAACTTAAAGAAAAAATAGATTCTGAAAAAGCAAAAAAAGATAGTGAGAGACAAGAAAATATTAAAGAAGCTGAAGAAGAAAAGAAAAAACAAGAAGAATTATTAAAAGAGAATGAAGAAGCTGAGTTAAAAGAGGCTGAATCTGTTATAGCAGATAATGAATTTACTTTTAAAGATGAAGAATAAAAAAATTATCCTCTAATATTATTAGAGGATTTTTATATTGAAAGCAATCCGGTAATATGTCAAGATAAAAAATTAGATAAAAAGCTAAAAAACATATAAAATTTTGCATCACAAAATAACCAACTAAAAACAGAAAATTTAGAAGGCAGAAAATTTATTCAATTACA
>JAUCFZ010000216.1 GCA_030377915.1 Clostridiaceae bacterium HSG29 | reverse complement strand
AAAATCATAGATGAATCAATACATCTATATACAAGTGGTACTGAATATCCTGAGGAATGGAGACTGGATTTACTTGAAACATATTTACATTCAATTTTTCTTCCAAAAAATATTATTGATAAAAATAATTATGATTTAACAAGAGATGAGTTAAAGGAAACAATTTATAATAAAGCAACGGAAATATACGATGGAAAAGAAGAAAAGTTTACTGCTGAAAGAATGCGTGAACTTGAAAGATTTATTTTATTAAGAGTTGTTGATACTAAATGGATTGATCATATTGATGCAATGGCTCAATTAAAGCAAGGTATCGGATTAAGAGCAATAGGTCAACAAGATCCGGTTATTGCTTATAAAAAAGAAGGTTTTGATATGTTTGATGAAATGATTAATAACATTCAAAACGATACTGTAAAATATATTTATGGTGCATCAATTGAAACAAATACAAAAAGAGAAAAAGTTGCTGTTGTTTCAGATGCAATTAAAAGAGGTGCTGACAGTGTAACTAACACAAATGCATCAAATAGAGCAAATGATAAGCAGAGCACATTTGTTAGAAATGATAAAAAGATAAGAAGAAATGATCCGTGCCCATGTGGAAGCGGAAAAAAATACAAGAATTGCTGTGGAGTTGGGAAAGTTGATTGATAAATTTAAAAAAATGTTAAATGAAATGAGTAACATGGAAATAATTGTTGCTGACATCAGGAGTTCGCTTTGACGTTCCTAATTTAAAAAAAGAATATGTAAAATTTGAAAAGTTAATGACTGGAGAGGGTTTTTGGAATGATTCCGAAGAAGCCCAAAAAATTGTAAAAAAAGCAAAATCAATTGAGAAGAAAATTAATAAAATTGAAAATTTGGAATCAGAGCTTAGTGATATCCAAATGCTTGTAGATATTGCAATTGAAGAAGAAGATTCTGAACTTTATAATGAAATATTTGATCAGTATGAAAAAATAAAAGAAACAGTAGAAAAAATGAAATTAAGCACTATGCTTAGTGGTGAATATGACCATTTAAGTGCAATTTTATCAATTAATTCTGGTAGTGGTGGTTTAGACGCACAAGATTGGGCTGAAATGCTTCTTAGAATGTATACAAAATGGGCCGAGACTCAAGGCTATGATGTAGATGTTTTAGATGTTTTAAGTGATAAAAAAGGTGGAATTAAAAGTGTAACTATAAAAATAGATGGAGAATATGCAACAGGATATTTAAAATCGGAAAGAGGAGTTCATAGATTAGTAAGAATTTCACCGTTTGATACTGCAGGTAAAAGACATACTTCTTTTGCATCAGTGGATGTAATGCCAGAACTTGATGATACAATAGAAATTGAAATTGATCCAACAAGTTTAAGAATCGATACTTATAGAGCATCTGGAGCAGGTGGACAGCATATTAATAAAACAGATTCTGCTGTAAGAATTACTCATTTACCAACAAATATTGTTGTACAGTGTCAGAATGAAAGGTCACAGCTTAGTAATAAAAAAACTGCTATGAAAATGTTGATGGCGAAGCTGATTCATCTTAAAGAGAAAGAGAAAAAAGAAGAAATTGGAGATTTAATGGGTGATCATTCTCAAATTACTTGGGGTAGTCAAATTAGATCTTATGTTTTCCATCCATATAGTATGGTTAAAGACCATAGAACAAATTACGAAGTTGGAGATGTGAATAGGGTTATGGATGGCTATATTGATGGTTTTATCAATGAATATTTAAAAATGGCCAAGGAGTTGTAATTTAACCGGAGGGACTATATGGATAGAATAATTAAACAATTAGCTAGTGAGTTAAAAGTAAAAGAATTTCAAGTAAAAGAAACTATTAAATTAATTGATGAAGGAAATACAATTCCTTTTATTGCTAGATATAGAAAAGAAATGACTGGCGGACTAGATGATGAAGTATTAAGAAATCTAGATAAAAGATTATTATATTTAAGAAATTTAAAAGAGAGAAAAGAAGATGTTATAAATATAATTAATAATCAGGGGAAATTAACTGATGAATTAAAAAATGAAATACTAAATGCAGAAATGATTCAAGAAGTTGAAGATTTATATAGACCATATAAGCAAAAAAGAAGAACAAGAGCAACAAAAGCAAAAGAAAAAGGTTTAGAACCTTTAAGTGAAATAATTATTTCCCAGGAAATTATTGAA
>JAUCFZ010000215.1 GCA_030377915.1 Clostridiaceae bacterium HSG29 | reverse complement strand
TATTTTTCTTGGAATTTATAAATAAAGAGCATTTAAGTATTATTTTAAATGCTCTTTGTATGACTCTGAAACGATTACATAGGATGTATTCGTTAGTAGTTGGTTATTAAAACTTCAATAGATTTCCCCTTTTTAGTATTATGTGAGGAATTTGAATAGTTATAGTTTAAGTAATGGACATTGTATTTTTTAGACCATTCTATAAGTAATTCATTTTTTTTGTCTTTGTGTTCAAGTACATTCGAAAGAGCAAAACGAATTCCTCTATCATTTAAAGCATCTAGCAAACATAACAATTTATGCTCTTGACTAATATTCCAATCTTTAAAGCCACGGTTTCCATCGTTATATGAGCCAGTTGTTATTAAATATGGTGGATCGCAATATACTAAATCATTTTGATTAAGGTCTGCAAAATTAAACAACTCGAATTCACTATTTGAAAATACAATATTCTTAGATTGAATTGATTTTACGAAGTGTCTAAGTTTTTTTTCTAATTCCTTTGAAAAATGGCTTCTATTCCTTCCAAACGGGTTATTATATTGATGATTGTTATTAAACCTAAACTGATAATTAAACGAGTAGCAAACTAAGGTATATAAGTCTAATGGACATTTATCAGATTCGTTATAAAATTGTCTAAATGTTTTAAAAGCTTCGTCGTTTGTTTTAGATAATTTATAATCAGTAATCTTATTGTTTATATGATTTACTGTATCTTCTATATCATTTCTGTTAAAAGTTTTTATGATATCTATTACATAATTGTTTATATCATTACAGTAAATTATATTTGATTTGACATTTACCCCAACATTAAAGCCACCAGCAAATAAATCTACGAACTTGTCAATATCATTTGGGAATAATGGTAGAATCTGTTTTAGTAGTTTAAATTTTCCACCTATATAGTTAAGAGGACTTTTTACATATTTAGTATTATATATTTCATTTTCTATTTTAATTTTTTTATGTTTTTTAGTCGTTGATATTCCAAAATTCTTTTGAATATAGAAAAGATACTCATATAAAATATTATTTTCCTGTTTATGCTTACTTTTGTATTTTCTGTATGGAATTTTTTTTAAATCATATGTTTCTTTTATTCCATATTTTATAAGTATTTCTTGAATATATTCTTCTGAAAGTAACCCATCACTTGAATATGAAATGATTAGATGCTTGAATTGTGCTTTTCTAATTAAATCTTCAAAAGCAGATTTAACCTCCCTTTTCAAGCAGTATTTTGATTTTTCCTTGTCATATGGTCTTAAGCCTGTTATTCCATAAATGCTTGGTGAATCATAGCGAGCAATTGTTTCAAGCACATGATAATTTGTTATATATTGTCTTCCGTTGTATGGAGGGTCAATATAAAGTATATCTCCATTTAATTCAGAAATTATCTTATTAGAGTCAGCATTAAATGACTTGTTCTTTTTAGTATTATTAACAATAGCAATTGTATTTAACTTAATTGGTTTAAGTGCTCTTTTGTCCCAATGTTTTAAGTAAGCACCATAAGTTCCTGAAATATTAGATACATATGGAATAGATTCTATTAAAACGGCAAGTAAGTAGATATGTTCCTCTTCATTAATTAGTTCAAATTTTTTCCATTGCTCAATAGTTTGTCTTATAAAATCAATTCTTCCTGCGTTCTCAACAGTAAAGTACATTCTGTTGTTCTCTTTATATGGAGAATAATTCATTGTGATAAAATAACTATCTTTAACTTCATATTCAGCAGTTTCAAGATAATCTAAGGGCTCAATAATACCATGTTTTTTTAGTTCTTTAAATTCAGGAATATGGTTTAATTCAATTCTAGCTTTTTGAATTATATGAGAAAAGTATAGTATATCATTTGATTTTATACTGTAATCTTTTTTAAAATACGCCCCAACAGTTCCTGTCCCCGAAAAAATATCACAAAAGATTTCTGAGTCATCATTAACCTTAATACTTATTATATTTTCAATTTCTTCTAGTAAATTCACCTTACTACCTATATATCGCATTTTTCACATCCTTTAACATCCTTATCCTACTTTTAAATTATAACCCTAACAACAAATGATAACCACTTGAATCTGATCCTGTGTGTCTACCTGTATTTCCAACTGTTCCAATTATTTTGCCTGGAACAACTTTTTCATTTAGTTTTACTTTTATCTGATCTAAATGCAAAAATTCAAAA
>JAUCFZ010000214.1 GCA_030377915.1 Clostridiaceae bacterium HSG29 | reverse complement strand
AATAAATTAATAGAGAATATTGGATTTAAAGATTTAAATGAACAGATTGAAGATTTAAATAAAATATATCCTTTACTTAAATATTTTATTGAAATTATAAAGAAAGTAGATAGAGAATTTAAAAATAAAAAGCTTGAAAAGAATGTTTTAGATTTTAATGATTTAGAACATTTCGCTTTAGAGCTATTAGATGATAATTTAATAAATAGTGAATATAGAAAGAAATTTGATTATATTTTTGTTGATGAATATCAAGATACTAATATTATTCAAGAAGAAATTGTAAATCTAATAAAAAGAGAAAACAATGTATTTCTTGTTGGTGATGTTAAACAAAGTATATATAAATTTAGACTTGCTGAACCAGAGTTATTTTTAAAAAAATATGAATCATTTTCTATGTCTGAAAAAAGTATAAATAGAAAAATAAATTTATCTAAGAATTTTAGGACACGTATTGAAATTCTTGATGGAATTAATTTTATATTTAAAAATTTAATGAGAAAAGATTTTGGTGAAATTGAATATAATAAAGATGCATATTTATATGAAGGAATTAAATTTGGAAAAAATGAGAATTCTAAAATTGAATTGAATATCATTAATGCTGATAAAAAAAGCTTTGAAGAAGATGAACTTGATTTAGAATTATTAGATTTAAAACAGAGTGAAATCGAAGCAAAAGCTGTTGTACAGAGAATAAAAAAATTAATTGGAAAAGATACTTATGATAAAAAATTAGGCAAGAAAAGAAAGATTGAATATAGGGATATAGTTATTTTAATGAGAGCAACAAGTGGCTGGGGTCCAGTATATGAAGAAACATTTATTAAGGAAGGAATACCTTTATATTACGAAGGAGGAAATGGATATTTACAGACGCTTGAAATAGAGATATTTTTAAATTTATTAAAAATAATTGATAATAAAAGAAATGATATTGCACTATTATCTATTTTAAGATCTCCAATAGGTAATTTTTCTATTGCTGAAATAATAAGAATTAGAATTGAGAACCCTCGTAAAAGTTATTTTGAAAGTTTAGAAAGTATTTCTAAATCGAATAGTGAATTAGGAAAAAAATCAGTTGAATTTATTAATAAAGTCAATGGATATGTAAAAACAGCAAGATTCATGGAAATTGACGAATTTATTGAAAAACTATTATCTGAAACTAATTTCTTAAATTATGTTTCTGCAATGCCTGGTGGTAATTTAAGGCGTGGAAATTTAAAACTTCTAGTTCAAAAAGCAAAACTATTTTCAGAAAGTTCAATTACAGGTTTATTTAATTTTATTGAATATATTAAAAGTATGAATAGTATAAATGCAGATTTTGATACAGCTAATGTGATTTCAGAAAGTGAAAATGTTATTAGACTGATGAGTGTTCATAAATCAAAAGGGTTAGAATTTCCTGTAGTAATTTTAGCAAGAGGAAATAGACAGATGAAATCACAGGAATCTAAAAAAGATTTTATAATGCATAAAGACTATGGAATTGGAACCAGATATATTGATTATAAAAACAGGGTGAAATCAAATACAATTTCAAGATACGTTATTAATAGAAAAATTGATGAAGAGAATATTGCTGAAGAAATGAGAATACTTTATGTTGCAATGACAAGAAGTGTAGATAAATTATTAATATTTGGTACATTTGGTAGTAGTTTTATTAAAAGTGTTAATGATTGGTCAATGAAAGGTTCAATTGAATATATAGAAACATCAAAAAGTTATTTAGATTGGATAATGAGAATTGTTTCTGGGAATAAGGAGTTTAATCAAATTAGTGATATTGATGATAATGAATTTTTCGCTGATGGAAATGATTTATTTAGTATAAATATTATTGATTTAAAAGATATTGAGAATGATGAAAAAAAAGAAGTGGAATCCTATTTATCAATAAAAAATAAATTGGAGAATGGGAAATTTGAGAATGATAAAAGAATAGAGGAAATATTTAATTACACATATAGTATAAATAAGAAAATGCCTACAAAGATATCAGTTACTGCTTTAAATACGCTTAACGATGAAAATGTAGAGGATTTTAAGTTATTTAATAATATTCCGCAGATGCAAAAAGAACCTAGTTTTATAACTGAAAAAGAAGGGCTATCAGCATTTGACTATGGTAATACTTATCATTATGTTATGGAAAAAATCAATTTGAATAAAGTAGATTTAAAAGGAATTAAAGAGC
>JAUCFZ010000021.1 GCA_030377915.1 Clostridiaceae bacterium HSG29 | reverse complement strand
ATAAAGAAATGGATGATTTAAATTATAAATTAATAGCAGTTGTAAATAAAAAAGAAATAAATATGAAATTAGATAAATTATTACTTAATGTATATGTTATTGGTGGTATAGGTGTTTTATTATCCATTTTATTATCTGTTTTTTTAGCAAATATAATTATGAAGCCGATTGAAAGAATAAATAAACATATTGAGAAAGTAATAAATACATCTGCTTTATTTAATAAAAATTTAAAAAACAATAAAAATTATTTTAAAAATCACTTTGAGAGCGAGAATAATATAGGTAAATTGGAAAAAAACACTTCATTTGTTTTATCAAAAATTAATAGTTCTGAAATAGAAAAATATGCAGATGAAATTGCAAAAATATATGGAAATACTTTAAAATTCGTTTCAAAATTATCACATGATTTAAGAACACCTTTAACATTAATAAAAGGGTATACGGATGTTATAAGTATTCAAAATGGAAATACCAATAAAGGATATTTATTAAAAATAAATAATAGTGTAAAAGATATTGAAAATATTATTTATAATGAATTGGATATTGCGTATGAATTGAGAGAAGAAACAAAATTAAATTTGGAGGAAATAGATTTAAGTGCATTTAGTGAAATACTAATAGGGGAATTAAATAATTTAGCAAAAAAATTTAATCGAAATATTGTAATCGAAAAAGAAGAAATTAGTAATATGGCTTTAATGAATGAGACAAATATAAAAAGAGTAATTGAAAACATTTTTATAAATGCTATAAAATATTCAGAAGATGAAATAATAGTAAAATTTATAAATGAAGAAAATTATTTGAATATTAAAATTATAGATTTTGGTATTGGAATTTCAAATGAAAATTTGCTTAAAATAAAGGATATTTTTTTTCAAAACAAACATAATTCATCTGGATATGGTTTAGGTTTATATATTGCTGATAAGATAATTGAGAAGCATGATTATAAATTGAATTTTGAATCAAAATTAGAAGAAGGTACTACAGTGAGTATTATTATTAACAAAATAATTACTTATAAAAATTAATTAATTTAAATAAAAAATGCTCTACCTCTTTTTTTAAGTGAGATAAAGCATTTTTTATTGTTCTAATCTTAAAGTAATTTTTTCTAATAACATATTAGCAGTTGGATCGTTATGACCTAGTTTCATATTGTTTAAATCCCATTTGATATCAGACATTCCTAATGAAGTATCATTTGTAACAAAAGGTTTAATACTTTCGATAATTTCACGATAATTGTTTTCATCAATTGTGTTATAGAAATTTACTCCAATACCTTTGTCTGAGTATTTAAGTCTTAATATATTTGACATATTTTCACTTCCTTTCTTATTTTTATACTGTGATTATACATGCTTATAATTATATTGCAACTAAAAATTGCTGGAAAACGCTATCTATTTCAATGTTTCTTTAGGAAAACGTTATATTATTATTTATTTTAAATTACTATTAGAAGAAAAAAATACTGAATGAAAAATATTTCAAAAAAATTTAATCTTCTTTTGTGTTTTGAAATATGCTATAAGTATGAAATACATATAATTGTTTTTCTATATATATTTAGGGTATATAGGAATTCAATGAGGTGATAATGTGAAAAAGAAATTTTTTAATATATATATTTTAATTATAATAATTATATTTTCTATTATTCTAACTGGTTTATTATATACAAAATATATTATTAAGGAAAATGGAGATAATATAATTTTCCTTGAAAATTTTACGGTTAATGATGAAAAAAACGATTTTGGTGAGCAAAAAATAGTTATTGATGAAAATAATTTTTTTAAATGTGAAACTATTATTTCAAAAAAGATGTTTAATAAAATAGATGGTGATGCGTTATTGATAGTTTCAAGAATAAGAGGATCATGGCATAAAGTATATTTTAATAATAAATTAATAGGTATGATTGGTGATGATAAATATGAAAGAGTTAATTTATGGAATAATGTATACAAATTCGTAATTTCAGAAAAATTAATTGAAAATGAAAATAGTTTAGTTTTTTACACATATTCTGAGTATAAAATTGGTCATGGAAATATTCCAATATTTATTAGTGACACACGTATAGGTACTGAAATTTTTTACCTACTAAGAACAATTTATTCAAATCTATATATATTTTTTCTTTCAATATTATTAGCAATGTCTTCTATGGAAATTATGATGTTTATAATAACAAAAATGAATAATAAAATAGTATTTCTATTTCCAGTTAGCATTTTTATAATTTCAATCTATATATTAGATTATATTGTGGTGCCTCATCCATTTTTGAGTGATTTATTATTTAAAAAAATTGTCTTATCATTGCTATATATATCATCTATAGTAATGTCAATTGCATTATCAAAGTTATATAAAAGTAAAATAATATTGAATATTGCCAAAATTATTGGAATATGTGTAATAATAATGTTTATATTATCTAGCAATCTCATTGAATTGAGTTATTATTCTACAAGGTTAAATTTAGTTTTATTACTTTCTGTTATATCCTGGATAATAGTTTCTTTTAGAAATTATAGATTATATAAAAAAACACAGGATTATATGATATGTTTCTCTGGTTTACTTCTTTTAGGACCGTCAATTCATGATACTTTTTCATTACTTTTGTTTGATGGTAAATTAATGAGATTAGGAGTTTATGGAATTGTGTTTTATTCGGTTGCAATTTTACTTATCACTTTAATAAACTATATTGATTATCAGAATTTGATTTACTCTGAAAAGAAAATTATTGAAGTAGAGAAAGAACGATTAAAAAAAGCTTTAATTTTAGATGAATTAACAGGTCTTTATAATCATAGACATTTCTATGAAGCTTTTAGTAATAGAATAAAGGTGAAAAATGAAAATATCGATATTATATTTATTGATATAGATAAATTTCGACCTATAAATGATTTAGTTGGGTATGAGATTGGTGATGAAATTATAAAAGGTATATCTAACGAAATTTTGAATGTTGTCAAGGATAAAGAAGCAGTATATAGATTTGGTGGGGAAGAATTTGTAATTATTTATAATAATATTATAGGTAATATAACTTCAAATGATATAGCTGAGCAAATAAGAAGAAAAATTATTGCTAATGAAGAGCTTCAAAATTTATCTGGATATTTGCCACTTACTTTATCAATAGGTATTGCGAGTTATCCAAAAGATTCTATCGATCCTAAATTAGTTGTTTCAAAAGCTGAAAAAGCAATGATTTTTGCAAAATTAAATGGACGAAATAAAGTTTCAATATATGATTCAAATATTGAATTACAACTTGAGGATGATAGTCAAACGAATTATAGAAATCAAGTATTGATAAAATCAATATATAATTTAGCAAGTGCAATAGATTTAAAAGATACCTATACGGGATACCACTCAGCGGAAGTTTCAAGATTTGCTATGATGATTGCAGATGAGTTAAAACTATCTGATGAAAAGAAATATGCAATTAGGTTAGGTGGATTATTACATGATATTGGTAAATTATCAATTTCTGATACAATCATAAGAAAAAAAGGAAAACTTACTGATGAAGAATATTCAATAATAAAAGAGCATCCTAAAACTGGCAGTGATATTACATGTAAAATTGTGGATAATAATGATATTATAGCATGTGTTCGTAGTCATCATGAAAGATATGATGGTGCAGGATACCCTGATGGGTTAAAAGGCGAAGAAATTCCTATAGTAGCACGTATTACTTGCGTAGCGGATTCATATCATGCTATGATTTCAAAACGTTCATATAGAGAAGGAATGAGCAAAGAAAAAGCTTTATTTGAATTAGAAAATAATAAAGATACTCAGTTCGATTCCAAAATTGTAGATGTTTTTATAAGTGTAATGAAAGATATTTAAAAAATACCTCAATTAAGAGGTATTTTTATTAGTATAAACTATTATATATTAGTTTTCAGTTGTTAAGTATTCAGAAATAATAGAGTAAAATTCATTCATATTTACTTCATTTTCCTCATTATCATCAGATTCTTCTAAAGCTTCTAAAATTTGCTCGATCATACTTAATTCATCATCATCAATATCTTCGGATGTTAAATTATCATAAACTTCAATTCCTTCTGCTTTTTTAGGTCCTTTTTCACCTTTAGGTGGCCTTCCACCAACTGGAGGACGTCCAGCTACCATACCTTTCATTTGATCAAGTGTATTCATTACATCATCAGAGTCATTTTTAAAATTAGTAACAAATTCTACTTTTTCATCCGTTGATAATGCATCTATACTAACAGTATTTTCACTATTAATACTTTCTAAAAATCCATTGATATTACTGATTGTTTCTGTTAATTCTTCATCACTCATATCTTCAATATCTAATGAATCAAGATTTAATGAACTGATTGAATTTTGAATAGAATCAATGCTTTCCATCATTTCTGGTGGTGGAATTTTTCCCATTTGTTGCATTGCTTTACCAATACGCTTACCTTCATCGCTAATATCTACTCGATCCCCGTTCATTAACGGAGATTTTTCTAATGCATCAACTTTTTCAGATCTTTCCGTTCTATTATTCAATGCATTTGTAGAATTGATACTTTGAATAACTTCGTTTTGAATTGTTGTCATAATTTCCTCCTTTATACATTTATAATATGAAATAATATTATTATTTTATTTTCATATTTCCTAGTGTTGAAATATCTAGATGACTTGCATCTATTAGAGTATCATTATTTAATTGTGTTTCACTTGTACTTGCAATAGAACCATCCAGTTGATTTCTAATGCTTTCAGCTCTTAATGTCATAAAATCTTTTAATGTTTCTGTAGCAGTTATGAATTCTTCATAACTATAAAAAGCTGTTGGATCTTCTTTAACATAATTCGCAATCATTATTTCTGTACTTTCAATTTTACTAATAATTTGATTTTCGTTAAAATTATTAGATATAAATGTATCTAAACTTTCATGGTAAGATTCCAATGCACTCTCATTTGAAATAATCGCATTCATTAATGGTCTTTCGTCAAGTGAACTAATAGTAGGAGAATCTATTGGATAATTAACTAATTCTGTAGTTGTTAGATTTTCACCTTGACTAAACGCACCAAAACTTAAATTATAATCCCATGGAATCATTGATAGAATACCATCTTCTTCATATAAATAATAATTATGAAGCATTGTGCCTGTATAGCTATCGAAATTTAATAAATAATTATGCACTGCGAAATAATTTGAAATTTCTTCTAGATCAATCGCATCTTCTAAGTTTTCTTTTTCACTGATGATTCTTAATGCATCAATAAGTTCATCTTTATCCATTATTGTTATATCTGTAATTGCACTGTTAAATATATTTTCATAGCTTTCATAGTCGTCATTTGTATAGTTTAATGCAACTGCATCATCATAATTCATACCATTTTGATTCATATTAGGTGGATTTTCACGATTCATCATTTTTTGTGGTGTTTCTCCAATTTTTGTTTGCATATTAGGTCTTTGTGCGCCCATACCTTCTTTCTTTTGCATTAATGTTTCTTCAACTTCAGGTTTATATAAACTGCTATCTGTATTGTTACCGAAATTTCTTTCTAAAAAAGAATCTTCAATTGCTTCCACAGCTAAATATAAACCGAAAATTTCTCCATTGATATTAAGTGAAACATAGGATGTCAGCGGTGAAGGTACATCCATTTGTGCCATCATTTGATAGCTGATATAGTCTTTCATATAAGTGGTATCTTGGTATAAATTATTTAAAACTAGTTTATCAAGACCATCATATAATAAGTTATCACTATAATGATCGAATTCAATTTTAAAACTATATCGATTAGATGTTGAAGACACTAAGTCTCTAAGGGTACTATTGCCTTTAGTACGAAAAGCAACATTTTTTAAAGTTTCTCCATCAATTTCTATATCAACAGCATAATATTCTTTTTCTGCTGCATTTTCAATTAAATCTTCCCAATCTGAATCATCAATTATAATATTGATATTATGAACATAGTTATCATTAAAAATAGTTGATTCATATGTTGTTAATGCATCTGTTGCCTCTATTCCAAATGCTTCTGCATTGAGAATAACTCCAACAAAAATTATGGAAATAATTATGATAAATAGATTTATATAAGTTAAGTATTTATGATTAAGCATTAAATCACCTATCCTAAGAATTCTCCATTATAACTGACAAGAACTGCATTAGTTACAGCATCCATTTTCGAAAGATCATTAATGAAAATAGTGCTATCATTTTTTAATCTGACTTCATAATTTAGTTCAATTGTGCCATTAGTTACAGATTTGCTTTTAACTATTTGCTTTTTTACATTTTGCTTTATATATTCTACAATATGATTTTCTGTTTCTTCATTATTTAAAGTAATAAGTAAAATATACGGAGAATCATAACTTTTACGATTGCCGTAAAGAACCATAACTCCACCAATCATTAAACTACCAAAAACACCTAAAGTAATTAAACCAGCTGCTAATACAATACCGACTGCAATTGACCAGAATAAAAATGCTATATCTAAAGGGTCTTTAATAGCAGTTCTAAATCTAACAATTGACAATGCACCAACCATACCTAATGAAAGAACAATATTACTTGTAACTGCAAGAATAACTAATGCAGTAATCATTGGTAGTGAAATTAATAGTAATCCAAAATTGGATGAATACATAACACCTTTATATGTTTTCTTATATACCATGAATATTAAAACACCCATAGTGAATGATAAAAATATAGCTATAAACATATCTAATATTGAAACAGCAGATGCTGCTTCTAAAAAACTTGATTTAAAAATATCTGAAAAATTCATATTTTCTCCTTAATCTTCTTTATCCATAAACTCTTGCGACAACATATTTTGAGAAAGATGTTGCCATTCGATTATCAATTTTAATTAAATTTCTTATAAAATCAGGTAAAAATCCATCATATTTAACTTCTAATATAATTTCCTCAGCTGCTTCAATAAGGGGTAAATCTTTATTGAAAAAGTCAATTTTATTAGCACCAGATTTTATTTCGCGATCTAATGTGATTCTTACATTTCCTGCATTATATATAAAGGGCTCTCTAATATATTCAACAATTGTCTTAGGTTTTAATAATTGTTTTTTTATATTACTATAAAGTTCAATTTTCAATGGATTATTACTTTCTAAAAGAAACTGATACTGCCCGTTTATGATTCTATTTACTTCATTTTCTGTCATTGTAGTTGAGATTTTTGAAGTAAGATTTTTTATTTTACTCTTTTTTTCTAATCTTATAAATGATGAATCATTATTATACATTCTGATACGAAATTTTTCTCTTATATTTTTACCGTTAATTTTTTCAAATAATGCTTGATCATAAATGTTGTCGAAATATAAGCTTTTAATTGTATACATACCTTTTTCATTTATATGTGAGTCTTGTTTCATTATTTTTTTTAATTTGCTTTTTAAATTGATATAATCTAAATAATTAATATGATATTTAAATTCGTGTCTAAATTTCATTTTGTCACCTCCTGTTTTCTATATTTATATTTTATAGTTGAAAGCTTAAATGAACCTTGAAAGAAATTCAAGGTTATTACAAGGTACAGGTGTTATACTATAACAAAATTATGATATAATATGTGAAAAGGGGGGATCATTGATGAGAATTTTAGTAGTAGAAGATGAGAAAGATTTAGCGAAAGCTATAAAAAATATTTTAATTAAAAACGGATATATTGTAGATGTTGTTCATGATGGATTAGAAGCTTATGATTATATTTCTCTTGGAGATTATGATGCAATTTTATTAGATGTTATGTTACCAAAACTTAATGGTTTTGAAATTGTAGAAAAAGTAAGAACTAATGATATTTCAACACCTATTCTAATGCTAACAGCAAAATTTCAAGTAGATGATAAAGTTAAAGGCTTAGATTTAGGCGCTGATGATTATTTAGCAAAACCCTTTGATAGAAAAGAGTTATTAGCAAGATTAAGGTCAATTACAAGAAGGGAAGCCGTATTTATTTCTGATATTTTAACTTTTGGAGATATAAGTTTTAATAAAGATATTTTATCGATTTCAAATGAGAAAAAAGAAATGAAATTATCAAAAAAAGAAAGTCAAATTTTTGAATTGTTAATGATTAATCCTAATCAAATTATTTCAAAAGAACAATTTACAACAAAAATTTGGGGATATGAATTTGAAGGAGAGTATAACCAAGTAGAGGTTTATATTTCTTTTTTAAGAAAAAAATTAAAATCTATTGGTTCTAATGTTAGTATTAAAGTTCAAAGGGGTATTGGATATAAATTGGAGGTTTGTGATGATTAAAAAAATGCGATTGAAATTTATTGTTATTACTATAGTAGCTTTAATAGTATTACTTGCTAGCGTATTACTTTCAATTAATTATTTTGTTAAAATTAATCATGAACAAAGTTTAGAAAATTTAATGAATGATATAATTTATAGAGATGGTGATGTATTACAGAAACCGCCACGTGATATACCTCCTTTGCTCGGTGCTGATACACCACGAAAAAAAGTAGGATATATATCAGTAAAATTAAATAAAAATCAAGAAATAATTCAAACCATTAATGAAATGCAATATGATGATAATTTAGTTCCAAAAGAACTAGTACAAAAAATAATGATTAACAATGAGAAAACAGGAAATTTCAACAGTTTAAAATTCTCGATTGTTGAAAAAGATTATGGCCAATTAGTAGTTTTTATTGATCAAAGTATTGAAGATCAATTTTTACTTGATTTAAAAATGACTTCTTTTAAAATTGGATTGTTGAGTTTATTTTTAATTTCATTAATATCAATTTATCTGTCAAATTACATTACAAGACCAATTGAAATAGCTTTTGAAAATCAGAGAAGATTTATTTCTGATTCATCTCATCAATTAAAAACTCCTTTGACGATAATGTCTGCTAATTTAGATTTATTGATTGATGATCTTGATGAGAATGTTTATTTGACAGAAATAAAGAATCAATATCATAGGATGCATCATTTAATTAATAGTCTTATTAATCTAGCTAACACGCAAAGTATAAATAAAAGTATGTTAAAAATTAAAGTTGATTTAAGCGAATTAATTGAAAATACAGTATTGCCTTTTGAAGTATTAGCTTTTGAGAATAACAAAACTTTTGTATTAGAAATTGATAAGGATATATATTTTAAATGTATTAAAGAAAAAATGATAGAAATGGTTGAAGCATTAGTTGATAATGCAATTAAATATGCTAAGGATAATAGTGATATAAAGATTATACTTAGGAATGAAAATAGTAAGATTCATTTGATAATAAGTAATTATTCTAATTATTTAATTAGTTTAGAAAAAGAAAAAATATTTGAAATATTTTATCGCGGAAGTGAATCGAGATTTGAAACAAAAGGCCACGGATTAGGTTTATGTATTGTTAAAAATATTGTTGAATCTCATGGTGGAAAAATTAAAGTTTATAAATCATCTGAAGAATTAGTTACGTTTGAAATTATATTTTAATTCATTAATCAATAGAATTTTAAATTGTAAGCAATTTGTAAATTAGTGAGACATTATTTTAATTTTATGTTATTAAAGATATTAATGTTAAAGGTAAACGAACTACAAAAATTGTTGAAAAACTTGGTACTATTACAGAATTAGAGAAAATTTTAAATGGTGAAGATCCTATTATTTGGGCTAAGGAATATATTAATACTTTTAATGATAAAGAAAAAAATTCTAAACGCGAAGTTCTACTTAAGTATTCGCCTTCAAAGATTATTAGTAAAGATAAACAAGTTTCTTTTAATGGTGGATATTTATTCTTACAAAAATTTTATCATGAACTTGGTCTTGATAAAATTTCTAATGATATTTCAAAAAAATATAAATTTATTTTTGATCTTAATTCTATTTTATCTAGATTAATTTATGGAAGAGTTATTTTTCCTTCTTCTAAATTAAATACTTTTAAGCTTTCTTCTAAGTTTATTGAACCACCTAATTTTGAATTACATCATATTTATCGTGCTCTTGAAGTTTTGGCTAAGGAATCAGATTTTATACAGTCTGCTCTATATAAAAACAGTTTAAATGTTACTAACCGCAACACTAATGTTCTTTATTATGATTGTACAAATTATTATTTTGAAATTGAACGAGAATCAGGCCTTAAGCAATATGGTGTTTCTAAGGAACACCGACCTAATCCTATTGTTCAAATGGGTTTATTTATGGATAGTGATGGTATTCCTTTAGCTTTTAACATTAATAAAGGAAATACTAATGAGCAATTAACTCTTAAGCCTTTGGAGAAAAAAATATTATCTGATTTTGATATGTCTAAATTTATTGTTTGCACTGATGCTGGTCTTGCTTCTAATGCAAATAGAAAATTTAATACTAAAGGTCAAAGAGCTTTTATTACTACTCAGTCTATAAAAAAATTAAAGAAAAATTTGAAGGAATGGGCTCTTGATCCTAATGGATGGTATTTGAGTGATAGTGATAATATTTATAATTTATCCTCTCTTAGTGAAATGCTTGAGTCTTTTAAAAATGATACTGATAAAGTTAAATTAAAGTCGAAGGTTTTTATAAGAAACGTTGGATTAATGATAATGGACTTGAACAAAAACTTATTATTACTTTTAGTTTCAAATATAGAGATTATCAAAGAACAATCAGTAATTCACAAATTGATAGAGCTAAAAAGAAAATAGATTCAAATCCAACAACTATTGGAAAGGCAAGACAGAATGATTATAAACGTTTTATAAAAACAACAACTTGTACTAAAGATGGTGAAATAGGCACAAAAAAAATACATGAACTTAATGGCTCTATTATCGCTAAAGATGAGACATTTGATGGTTTTTATGGCATATGTACAAATCTTGAATCGGAAGTTTCAGATATAATTAAAATTAATAAACAGCGTTGGCAAATTGAGGAATGTTTTAGAATAATGAAAAGCGAATTCAAAGCAAGACCTGTTTATTTATCTAATGATGATAGAATAGAAGCACATTTTATAACTTGTTTCATATCTTTAATTATCTTCAGATTACTTCAAAAGAAATTAGATAATAAATATACTTGTAGTGAAATAATTAATTCTTTAAGGGAAATGAACTTTTATGAAGTTTATGGTGAGGGATATATTCCAACATATACCAGAACAGATTTTACTGATGATTTACATGAAATATTTAACTTTAGAACTGATTATCAAATAATAACTAATAAAAAAATGAAAAAAATTTTAAAAGATACAAAAAAATGAAAAAGTTACGCACTTTTTAAGAAAAATAAAATCGTGACAAATCCTTAGTTTTCAAGGGTTATCACGATTTTTCTGTTCTTCAACTGTCAAAGACGAGATTATACATGCTTATAATTATATTGCAACTAAAAATTGCTGGAAAACGCTATCTATTTCAATGTTTCTTTGGGAAAACGTTATATGCTTTATATGAAATTAAGTAAATTTTTTAATCTAAAAAAGTATAAAATAGTTGATATAAAGTAAAAAATAAAATATATTCTTATTAAGAGGTGGTTTGATGAGTAAACAAATGAAATATTCAGTTTTTCATTTAATTCTTTGGAGTATTGTTGGAATTTTATTTCTAATTATTTTTATTTCACAAGATGCAATAAACAATTGGGGAGATAATAAAATTAAATCAATAATGCTAGCTTTGCTATTTATATTTGGTTTTGGTGGTGAATATATATTAAGATTTATATTTAGAAAAAAACCTAATATGATAATAAGAGATGAAAGAGATGATAAAATACTTGCAAAAGCTCTAGGAAGTAGTTTTGTAGGTACAATTCTCTATATTTATTTAATATCAATTTCACTTTATATTAGATATGAGCAAAGTGGTTTTGTACCAGTGGGTTGGTTATGGTTTATTGCCTATAGTTTGATTGTTATTGCTAACATTTTCACTTCAATTTTTTCTATTATATTTTATAGATCTGAGGGTGAATAAAATGAAAAATAAATTTGTTTTGAAAAATAACATTAGAAGAGTAAGAAGAGGTACTTTAGATATAACGCAAAAAGAATTAGCTGATAAAGTAGGCTGTACAAGACAAACTATTGTAGCATTAGAAAAAAATAAATATAATCCATCATTAATATTGTCATTACGTATAACAAGTGTTTTAGGTGTTTCCGTTGAAGAATTATTTAAATTGGTTGAAAGCGAATAAACATTGAAATATTTTATTATTTTTGTAAATTTTATGTTATAATTTTAGAAGATTATATTATAAAAAGGAGTAGATTTAATGAATATTGTTATTGTTGGAGCTGGACATGGTGGCAAAAAGTTAATAGAGATGTTTAATGAAATGGAGAATATAAGCATTAAGCTTGTAATTGATAAAGATTTTAAATCTCCTGGAGTAATTTTAGCTAAAGAGTTAAATATTAAATATTCATCTGAAATAGATGATATTCAATCGAATGTTGATATTTTGGTTGATGTTACAGGAAGCGAAGCGGTAAGAAGTATTTTAGAAAAAAATTATCGTGATAAAACGATTATTGATTCTACTGCAGCAGCTCTTATGGTAACAATGGTAGATAAACAAAAAGAAGCAAATGAAATGCTAGATGAAAAATTACATGTTATTAATGAAACTTCCATAAAACTTGAAAATGAAATTGCTAATGTTTCAAAAGGAATTAAAGTATTAAATGAAATCACAAATAATTTAAACAATGCATCAAGTGAATCAAAAGAATATATTGATAAAACAGATGAATTAGCGGTTGCTATTAATAAAATTACTCAACGTATGAAAATTCTAGGATTAAATGCAAATATTGAAGCGGCTAGAGCAGGGGAACATGGAAGAGGATTTTCAATTGTAGCTAATGAAGTACAAAAAATGTCAGACGAAACTGCAAATTTTGCCCTTGAAATTGCAAATCTTTTAAAATCAATTGGAATTGAAAATGAAAATATTGTTAATGAAATAGTAACTTTAGATGATGTCGTTGCGGAACAAAATATAATGTCTGATTCGTTAAATTTAATTGTTAATGAATTATAGAAAATAAATCTTGCAGGAGGAAATATGAAAGAGAACTATATAACTAAATGGAAAGGTAATATGGCTTTTGAAGCTGAGATAACAGGACATAAAGTTTTGATGGATGCAGATAGCAAATTTGGTGGAGAAGATAGAGGACCTAGACCAAAGCCACTATTAATTGCTGCTTTAACAGGTTGTACTGGGATGGATGTAGCTTCAATCTTAAAAAAAATGCGTGTGGAATATGATTCTTTAGAAATAAAAACTGAAGCAGATTTAACAGAAGAGCATCCAAAAACTTATACAAAAATGAATTTAGTTTACGAGTTTACAGGAAAAGAATTAGATCTTAAAAAGATTGAAAAAGCTGTAAAACTATCTCAGGAAAGATATTGTGGAGTAAGTGCTCTTTTTGAGAAGGGTATGGAACTTACTTATGAAATAAAAATAATTGAATAATATAAATAATAGATAAATCATACAATGTGTGATTTATTTTTTTAACATAAAATAATGCAAAAAATCTTGTAGTTATAACTACAAGATTTTTGCTGTAATATTGTTAAAATCTACCGATATTTTCAGGAATGATTAAATTTGCTTCAGTATTTGCAATAACATCTTCAACTGTAACATTAGGTCCAAGTTCTTTTAATACAAGACCTTTATCTGTTACTTTTAATACAGCCATTTCTGTAACAATTAAATCTACTTGATTTTTAGCTGTTAGAGGAAGGGTACATTCTTTCATGATTTTAATATTTCCTTTAGCAGTATGTGTCATAGCAACAATTACTTTCTTTGCTCCCGTAACTAAGTCCATTGCTCCACCCATACCAGGTACCATTTTTCCAGGAATCATCCAGTTTGCAAGATTTCCTTGTTCATCAACCTGTAAAGCGCCAAGTACAGTAAAATCTAAATGTCCACCTCTAATTATTGCGAAAGAAATTGAACTATCAAAGAAAGCAGCGCCTTCTTTATAAGTTACATATTGTGCACCTGCATTTACAAGATTTGGATTTTCTTTTCCTTTTTCAGGAGCAGAACCCATACCAACAAAACCATTTTCAGATTGAAAAGTAACTTCAATATCTTCTGGAACATAATTAGCTACAAGAGTAGGTAATCCAATTCCTAAATTAACTAAATTTCCATCATTAAATTCTTTTGCCACTCTATTTGCAATAATTGATTTTATATTCATTTATTTGCCTCCTTTAACAATAACATCTACAAATATATGCGGAGTCATTACATCGTTAGGATTGATTTCTCCAACTTCAACAATTTCATCAGCTTCAACAATTACAAGATCAGCAGCCATTGCCATAATTGGATTGAAGTTTCTTGCTGATAAATCATAGTAAATATTTCCTTTTTTATCTACTTTTGCACCTCTTAAAATTGCTACATCAGCTTTTAAAGGTTTTTCAACAATAAATCTTTTATTGTCAATTTCAATAATTTGCTTTCCTTCTTCAACAACTGTACCAAGGCCAGTTGGAGTGATTACTCCACCAAGTCCTGCACCAGCAGCTCTAATTTGTTCTGCTAAAGTTCCTTGAGGAGTTAAAATAACTTCTGTTTCGCCTGAATGCATTTGTTTTCCTGTTTCAGGATTTGTTCCTATATGACTTGTATATATTTTTTTAAGTAATTTATGTTCTACTAATTTTCCATAATTTACACCAGGAAAAGATGTATCATTTGCAATAAATGTTAAATTATTAATGTTTTTTTCAATAATGCCATCAATCATTAATTCTGGTGATCCTACACCAAGAAAACCTCCAACCATAATAGTCATTCCAGATTTAATATTAGAAAGTGCTTCTTCAACGCTTTTTATTTTTTTCATAATTTTCCTTTCTATTTTTCAACCAAGACAGCTGTTCCCATTCCGCCACCAATACATAATGTTGCTAAACCTTTTTTAGATTCTCTTTTTTCCATTTCATGAAGTAATGTTACAAGTATTCTTGCACCAGATCCACCAATTGGGTGGCCAAGAGAAATTGCTCCACCATTTACATTAACAATATCACTATTTAAGTTTAAATCTCTTGCAACTGCAATTGATTGAGAAGCGAAAGCCTCATTAGCTTCAATAAGATCAAGATCTTCAATAGTCCAATTAACTTTTTCTAGAGCTTTTTTTGTTGCTGGAACTGGTCCGTAACCCATAATAGAAGGATCAACACCAGCAGAAGCAAAACCTTTTATAGTTACCATAGATTTAATTCCTAACTCATTAGCTTTTTTCTTACTCATTACAATAAACATTGCAGATCCATCATTTATACCTGAAGCATTTCCTGCTGATACTGTACCATCTTTTTTAAATGCTGGTCTTAATTTTGCTAATTTTTCGTAAGTAGTACCATGACGTGGGAATTCATCTTGATCAACTATAATTGCATCGCCTCTACGTTGTGGTATTTCTACTGGTACGATTTCATCTTTGAATCTTCCAGAAACTTGTGCATTTTCAGTTCTAATTTGACTTTTAAGTGCGAATTCGTCTTGTTCTTTTTTAGTAATATTCCATTGATCAGCAATATTTTCAGCTGTAATTCCCATATGGTATTTATTGAAAATATCATATAAGCCATCATGAATCATACTATCTATCATTTTTCCGTCGCCCATTCTTTCTCCCCATCTTGCATTAGGTAGAACATAAGGTGCGTTTGACATACTTTCAGTTCCTCCACATAAAATTACATCTGCATCTCCATTTTGAATAAATTGGTATGCAATACTTACAGCTCTTAAACCGCTACCACAAACTTTGTTTATTGAAAATGCTGGTGTTTCAACTGGTAAACCTGTACCAATACCAACTTGTCTTGCAATATTTTGACCTAGACCAGCACTAAGTACATTTCCTATTATTACTTCATCAATAATATCATTTGATATGCCAGCACGTTTTATACTTTCTTTAGCAGCAATAATTCCTAAATCAACAGCTGATACTTTCTTTAATGTTCCTCCAAAAGAACCTATAGGTGTTCTAACAGCTGAAACAATAACAACTTCATTTTTCATATTTTCCCTCCAATTAATTTCTATTATTTATTTTTAGTGTTGCAATTTACGTGCCAATAATTTTGTTTAATAAAACATTGCAATTTTGTTGATTTTTGAATATTATAGTATAAATGATATGCAGAAATGCATATAACAAATGAGTGCGATTGCAGTTTTGCATATTAAGGTGGTAAAATCATGAATAGAAATATTAAAACACCAAAAATAACTTATGTAATAACAGATTTAGATTTAAATATAATTGAATTTGATGATAATTTTTTAAAATTTGTAAAAAATGATAATGAAATTATAACAAGAAAATTAAATGATTTTTTTAAGGAGTTAAAAGAGGATTATTATGATGAATTTTATAAAATTCATTTAAATAATAATGAATACTATATTAAAAAAACAATAAGTAAAATAAATAATGCAAAATGTTTTATCTTTTTAATTGCTGACTTTTTTATGATTTCTGAGATAGAGAAGCAAGTTGTATATCTAAATAGAGAAAAATATATATATAATGAAATGCTTAATAAATTAGAAGATGGTATTTATATTACAGATGATTATGGAAAAACCTTATTTGTTAATGATGCTTTTGTTAATTTATCAGGACTTTCAAGAGAAACATTAATAGGAAAATTTGTTCAGAAGTTAAATAATAGCGATGTACTTCCAAATTCATGTTGTGAAAAAGTAATTGAAACGCATCAAACAGTTACTACAATAAATAATTATTATAAAGGTCAAAAATGTCTTGTTACTGGATCAGCAATAAGTAATGAAATGGGAGAATTTAAAAGAACAATTGCTGTCGTTAGAGATGTTTCGGAATTAGATGTTTTAATGAAAAAAGTTGCAAAAAATGAAAAATTATCATTTTTCAATTCCAATTCAAATATTTATGTGAAAAAGATGGATAGTAATAATTATAATGAGAAAAAAAATGAGCTTTTACTTTCAAATAATTCAAAAATTAAAGATATTTATAAGAAAGCCTTAAAATTTGCAGATGTTGATACTTCAGTTTTAATACTAGGCGAAACGGGAGTTGGGAAAGATTATCTTGCGTCTTATATTCATAATTCAAGTGAAACAAGATCAAAAGAAGATATGATTAAAATTAATTGCTCAGCAATACCAGAGCATTTAATTGAATCTGAATTATTTGGTTATGTTGAAGGAGCTTTTACAGGTGCGAAATCTGGTGGAAAAAAAGGTTTGTTTGAAGAAGCGGGTAATGGGACAGTATTTTTAGATGAAATCGGTGAAATGCCATATATGTTACAAGTTAAATTATTAAATGTGCTAAATGATAAGTATTTTTATAGAATAGGTGCAACAAAAAAAATACCTTTGAATGCTAGAGTGATAGCAGCAACTAATGCAGATTTAAAGAAAATGATTGCAGAGAAGAAATTTAGGGCGGATCTTTATTATCGTTTAAATGTAATTAGTTTAACTATTCCGCCATTATGTAAAAGAAAAGAAGATATTCTTTCATTAGCACAGTATTTCTTAGAATATTATAATAATCATCATAGCGCAAATTGTTATTTTTCAACAGAATGTTTTAAGGATTTTCTAGTTTATAAGTGGCCTGGGAATATTAGAGAAATGAAAAATTTAGTAGAAAGGCTAGTTTTAATAGCAGATGATGTTTTAATAGATTCAGAATTATTTAGAGAACAAATAGGTGAATGGGAAAATGTGGAAGATGAAGATAATAAAAAATTGGATCAGCTTCCATTAAAAGAGAAAATTGGAATATACGAAAAGCAGCTAATTAAAGAGGCAATTGAAAACAAAGATACTCTAAAAGAAGCTGCTAAATTCCTTGAAATAGATATTTCAACGCTAGTAAGAAAAAAACAGAAATATAATTTTTAATATTATAGTTTTCCTTTTTTTAATATTGGAGAAATTAAAACAATTAGTGTTGCGGCCCAAATAAATGAAAAGCTAAAAAGATGCCCTGTTGAAAAAGCTTCTTTAAGTACAAATATTCCAACGCATAAACTTATTGTAGGTGCCCAATATTGTATAAAACCTAATGTTGTAAAATTAATACTTTTTACACCATATGAATATAATACAAGTGGTAAGAATGTAAATATTCCTGTTGATATTAGTAATATTATATCTGAAAAACTAGTTGTATAAAAGAAATGTGTTCCTTGTGTATAATAATTATATAGTAAATATCCAATGAAAAATGGTGCTGCTATAAGTGTTTCTAAAGTCACTTCAACTACTGGATCTGCAGGATTTATTTTTTTTATAAATGTGTAAATTGTAAATGTTAATAAAATTGAAATTGCAATTAATGGAAGTTTTCCAACTTTGATTGAAATAGAAATAACTCCAATTGCGACAAGTACAAGCGCAATAATTTTATGAAGTTCAATTTTTTCTTTAAATACTACAATGCCAATTAAAATAATTACTATAGGAGTAATATAGTGGCCCAAGCTTGATTCGACTACTTGTTTAGTATAAGCTGCATAAATATTTAATAGCCAATTTAATGTAATTGCAATTGAGCTAACAATTAAAAATAACATTTGTTTTTTATTTCCTAAAACTAATAAAAATTGTTTTTTTCGATTTGTTAATAAAACAATTAAAAACATAAAAATACTTGCCCAAATAATTCTATGTGCTAGAATATATGGTAGTGGGAAATGTGTAAATAATCGCCAATATAATGGTTGTATACCCCAAATTGTATATGTTACTAAAATATATAAATTTGCTTTTGTTGAGTTTATCATATTTCACCTCCTTCAGTAATTGTAGGATATTACGACATGTATGTCAATTAAAATAAATATAAAATTAGAAAGGAATCATTATGAATATTGAAAAGATATCCAAAGAGTATTATGAGGAGTTTATTAATTATTGCATCAAATATAGGAAAGAGAATGATGATTCATTTATAACTGATAATGAGCTAAAAAAATTTGAAATAGGTGATGAAAATCCGACTTTTTTATTAATTGAAAACGGGACAATTTGCGGTGTTTTGTCTTTGGTTGCAAATGAGTATTATTTATCTTCAAATAAAACTCGAGTAAGAATTTTTCATTTAACTGAACCGAATATTGAAAACTATAAAATGCTTTTAAATGAAGCGATTAAATATAACGCGGATTTTAATAATATTGAAATATTCGTAAATGATACTTGTTTTAATAAAAAAGAAATATTAGAAGCAATTGATTTTAAATATTTAAGAACATCATATGTAATGATAAGAAAAAATAAGGAAGAGGTTAAGGTAGAATTTCCTGATGGATATAAATTAATTCCTTTTAAAGAAGGAAGAGATGAAGAAATATTTATGAATATTAGAAATGAAGCATTCAAAAATATAATGGGATCGTATAATATTACAAAAAAAATAGTAACTGAAATATATGAAGATTCATTACTGTTAAAAAATGGTATGCAAATTTTGTACGATGGAGAAAAACCAATTGGTATTATACGAGTTATAATTGAAGAGGATGAAACAGGAAGTTATAGTTTTATTGCGCCTTTAGCAATAATTCCTGAATATCAGGGTAAAGGTTTAGGAAAAGAACTTCTTAAAGCGGGAATAGAAATTGGTCAGAAAAATGCTTTAAATAATGCGATGCTAGTAGTTAATGCAGAAAATGAAAAAGCTTTATCTCTATATACAAAAAACGGATATGAAATTTTAGAAGCTGTTTCGTGTTATAATTATAAGTTTTAATAGAAAATGGAAATACATAATTTGTATTTCCATTTTTTTAGTTAATACTATTATTTAATTTTGACAATTAAAGGACTGTTACTATCAATTTTATATTCTTTATTATAAACTAAAATATCAAAATTTGTTCCTTTCTCCAGTAGAATTTCAATTTCTTCTTTTTTAACAGTAACAGATAATAAATTATCTCTGAATAGAATTTTAAAACTATATGAATTCCAATTTTCAGGAGTAAATGGATTTAGAGTTATTTTATTATTTTTAATTCTAAATCTACCAAAACCATAAATGATTGACATCCATGTTCCAGCCATCGATGTAATATGAAGCCCATCCTCGGTATCACTATTATAATTTTCTAAATCTAATCTGGAAGTTCTTAAATATAGTTCATAAGCTTTTTCTTCATATCCAATATCACCTGCAATAATTGAATAAATACATGGAGATAATGATGATTCATGAACAGTACGTGGTTCGTAATAATCAAAATTGTTTTTCATTTCTGTATGAGTAAATTCATCTTCAAATAAAAACATTCCTTGAAGTACGTCTGCTTGTTTGATAAATGGTGATCTAAGGATTTTATCCCATGACCAGTTATGCACAAGAGGTAATTCATTTTCTGGAATATCTGAAACTAATAGTTGTTCTTTATCAAGATACCCATCTTGTTGTAAGAAAATACCTTTTTCCTTATCATATCCGAAGTACATATTGTCAATTATATCCTGCCATTTAACAGTTTCATTTTCATTGAATTTAATTTTATTTAGTAATTCATTATAACTGTTTAAATCAGTTTCTTTTACATATTCCATTGATTCAATAGCATATTTCATTGTCCAAATTGCAATTTTACTTGTATACCAGTTATTATTAATATTATTTTCATATTCATTTGGACCAGTTACACCATGCATAACATATTGTTTTTTATTTTCAGAATAATGAACTCTATCAGCCCAAAATTTAGCGATTTCAATTAATACATTTAAACCTTTAGTATTTAAATAATCAATATCTCCTGTGTAATTAATATAATTATAGATAGCATATGCTATTGCACCGTTTCTATGAATTTCCTCAAAAGTTATTTCCCATTCATTGTGACATTCTTCTCCGTTCATAGTAACCATAGGATATAATGCACCATCAAGACCTAGTTTCTGTGCGTTTTCAATTGCTCTATCAAGATGTTTATATCTGTATTCTAAAAGATTTTTTGATACGTTTTTATCTGATGTACTTAAATAGAATGGAAGACAATATGCTTCTGTATCCCAATATGTACTTCCGCCGTATTTTTCACCAGTAAATCCTTTTGGCCCAATATTAAGTCTTGCATCATGTCCGTGATAAGTTTGCATTAGGTGGAAAATATTAAAACGAATTCCTTGCTGAGCAACATCATCTCCTTCAATTAAGATATCACTGCTAGCCCAAATATCAATCCACGCTTGGATATGATTTTTTAAAAGAGAATCAAACCCTAAATTAATTGCATTCTTAATGTTTTCTTTTGCTTTTGAATTAAGTTCGTAATCATTATAATCTCTATTTGTTACTACAGTAATAAATTTGTGTAATGTAATAGTTTCATCTTTTTTTAGATTATAACTAAATGTTTCGCTAGTATATAGGGATGATGAATTTAATTCTGAATCAATATCTTTATTAACTACATTACCCATTGAAGAAGTTACTTTAAAATCAAGTTTTTTAGTTTTTAATGTAATTAATTTATCCTCTGTATTAATTTCTTCCCAAAAATATTCATCATAATTAGAATCTTTATTTGTTACGTTTCCATCTAAATATGAGTTTATTTCAATGTCAGCATAATTGTCCAAAGATGTTATTGAATAATTGATAGCACCTAGTTCAATCGCTTGCATACTTAGGAAACGAATAACTTCAATTTTGAATTTTTTATTATTGATATTTAATTTAAATGATCTTTTTAAAGTGCCAGATTGCATATCAAGTTCTCTTTTAAATTCAATAGGCAAAGTTTTATTTAAATCAACTGTTACATTATCAATTTTAATATCAATTCCTATTAAATTTGTGCTATTTAGTACTTTTGCAAAATACTCAGGATAACCGTTTTTCCACCAACCAACTCTCGTTTTATCAGGATAATAAACGCCTGCAACGTAGGTTCCTTTTAATGTATTTCCAGTAAAATTTTCTTCTAAATTTCCTCTCATACCCATATGTCCATTACCAAGGCTCATTAAACTTTCATATATTTCATTGTTTTTTTCATCAAAGCCATTCTGAATAATTTTCCATGGATCAATTTCTATAAATCTCTTCAATTTACACCTTCTTTCAAATATTATATGATGATTATACCAGATAAAAGCACTTTGAAGAAGATTTGTTTATATTTTGTAAAAACATACAAATTGAAATTATAAATCTATAAATTAGTTATTAAATAATACAATTGACTTATGAAATTCATGATATATAATAAATTAGAATTTAGAAAGGATGAGATATGAATAATTTAAAATATGAATGTGCAATTTTTGATTTAGATGGAGTAATTGTTGATACTGCAAAATATCACTATTTGGCTTGGAAAAGAATGGCTGAAACACTTGATATCGAATTTACTGAAAAAGATAATGAAAGATTAAAAGGCGTTAGTAGAATGGCGTGTATGGAAATAATTTTAGAACTTGGAAATCAAGAAATGAGCGAAGAAAAGAAAATTGAATTAGCAACAAAGAAAAATGAGTGGTATTTGGAATATGTAAACAAAATGGATGATAGTGAAATACTACCAGGATCAATAGAAATTATTAATACATTAAAATCACTTAATGTTAAAACTGCATTAGGTTCTGCAAGTAAAAATGCAAGAACAATACTTGAAAAAGTTGGAATTTTAAATTTATTTGATTTTATTTCAGATGGAACTTTAGTTTCAAAAGCTAAACCTGATCCTGAAGTATTTACCTTAGCAGCTGATAAATTAAATGTTAATTATGAAAAATGTATAGTATTTGAAGATTCTGAAGCAGGAATTGAAGCTGCAAATAGAGTTAATATGTTAGCTATTGGAATTGGATTAATTGAAAATTTACCGAAATCAGATTTAATATATACTGGATTAGATAAAATAGATATTGTAAATATAGTTACGTTATAGTTTTATTAATTCATAATAGTATGATATGAATGAAAGAATCAATCTTTAAGATTGCTTCTTTTTT
>JAUCFZ010000213.1 GCA_030377915.1 Clostridiaceae bacterium HSG29 | reverse complement strand
AAATAATGTTCCTGAATCAGTTTACGATCAATTAATAGAAGCTGTACATAATAATTTGCCTAGTATGCATAAATATATTTCGCTAAGAAAGAAAATGCTTGGTGTAGAAAAATTACGTCCATTTGATTTATATGTACCTCTTATTAAAGATGTTGATATGAAATATGAATATAAAGAGGCCAAGGAAACAGTATTAGATTCTCTTAATATTTTAGGTTCGGATTATACAGATGTTGTAAAATCAGCTTTTACAGATGGATGGATAGATGTCTATGAAAATGAAGGAAAAAGAAGTGGTGCTTATTCATGGGGGACATATTATTCTAAACCGTATATTTTATTAAACTATCATAATGAATTAAATGATGTATTTACATTAATTCATGAAATGGGTCATTCGATGCATAGTCATTATACTAGAAAAAATCAACCTTATGTATATGGTGATTATAGTATATTTGTTGCAGAAGTTGCTTCAATTACAAATGAGGCTTTATTAAATAAAAATTTATTAAAAAAAGTAGAAGAAAAAAATAAAAAATTATATTTATTAAATAATTATCTTGAAAATTTTAGAGGAACTGTATTTAGACAAACAATGTTTGCTGAGTTTGAAAGAGATATACACAAATATGCTTCAGAAGGTGGTGCACTAACTGCTGAGCAATTATGTAAAATGTATAGAGAATTAAATATAAAATATTATGGTCCTGATTTAGATATAGATTTTGAATTAGATCTTGAATGGGCAAGAATTCCACATTTTTATTATAATTTTTATGTTTTTCAATATGCTACTGGATTTTCATCTGCAGTTGCATTAGCTGATAAAATGACTGATGAAGGCCAAAGTGCTGTTGATGCTTATAAAGAATTCTTAAAAGCAGGAAGTTCTAATTATCCAATTGATATATTAAAACGAGCTGGTGTTGATATGACGACTTCTGAACCTGTAAATAATGCTTTAGATGTGTTTAAAGCTTTAGTTGATGAAATGGAAAGTCTTATATAATAAAATAGATTATATGAAGAATCTCAAAACATTTTTTTGAGATTTTTTTATTGTCTAGGAAAGTGCATTGGATATTATATCGAGTGACAAATACATATAAATATTTAAGGAAGCGTAATGGCCTATCTAAAACATTTCGAAGAAATTTTTTTTATTGACAAAATTTGATAACAGTTTATACTATAGTTAAACATATGAATAGTTGTTCATATGAAAAAAGGAGGAGATATGCCAAAATGTAACTGCGAAAATAACAATTTAGATATGATTAATCAAATAAAAAAAGATATGGTTAATGATGAAGTTGTATTTGATCTTGCAGATTTTTTTAAAGTTTTTGCAGATTCAACTAGAATTAAAATAATTTCTGTGTTATTAAAATCTGAGATGTGTGTTTGCGATATAGCTACTATTTTAGATATGAGTCAATCAGCAGTTTCACATCAACTTAGAGTTTTAAGAGCGGGAAGACTTGTTAAATATAGAAAAGAAGGAAAGTCTGTTTATTATTCATTAGATGATGATCATGTTAAAACTATTATTGATCAGGGATATTCACATATTAGTCATTAGAAATTGAGGTTTTATATGAAAAGAAAATTTATTTTAAATGGATTACATTGTTCTACATGTGCTTCAAAAATAGAAAATGCTATAAAAATGCATAAGGACTTTAATAATGTTGAGTATTATTTTGCAACTAGTTCACTAATTGTTTTTACAAACCTTAGTGAGAAAGAATCTATTAATATAATTGATAAAATAGTGAAAATATATGAACAAGGAGTTTCTGTTATAAGCGCAAATGAAAGTAAATTTACAATGGAAATAAATAAGCCACTATTATTTAGGATATCAATAAGCTTAATATTATTTATTTTAGCTTTAACAATTAATATTTTCAATGAAATAAGTGTAATTATTTTGATGTTAGCTTATTTTATTATAGGATATGATATTTTACTTAGATCTATTAAAGACCTTTTAGGTGGAAGATTGTTTGATGAAAACTTCTTAATGACAATCGCAACTATTGGTGCTATTGGAATTAAAGAATATCATGAAGCAGTTGCAGTTATGTTGTTTTATACCATCTGGTCTTTCAACAAATTCAATACCTGCTCCTAAACGTATTTCATTTCCTGCTTTTATATAGTCAGCTAATTCTGAAACTGTTGCTAAATTTTTTTCTTTTGCAAAATCTTCTCTA
>JAUCFZ010000020.1 GCA_030377915.1 Clostridiaceae bacterium HSG29 | reverse complement strand
CATATTGTTACCCATACCATTTATTAAATTATTATAATAACAATAATCAATTGCATTTACTGCCCAGCTTGAAACATCATATCTATCTGAAAACGTTGAATTATTATAATTATTATTAGTTAAACTAAGTTTATCTAAAATATTTTTCATCATAACAGCCATTTCTTGTCTTGTTACATTTTTAAAAGGTAAAAATCTATTATCTCCTACACCTTTTACTATTCCTAATTTATAAGCATATTCAATATATGTGTTTGATGTGTCAGAAAAATAATCATCACTTCCAACAGATTCAATATTTATATTTTTTTCATCCAAATAAACTTTTACAAGCATTTCAATAAATTCTTCACGTGTAATATTTTTTTGAAACAATCTATCTACGACCATTCCACTATCAATAATCTTTTCATATTTAACAGAATAATAACTTGATTTTGCCCATTCTGCTGGTGCAGCAAAACTAACACTCGAAATAAATAAAGTGCTAATTATAATTAAACTAAAAGTTTTTTTGAAATTCATTACAAACCACCTCATAACTATTTTACCATATAAAATACCATATCTATTTTCAAACATCTTACAAATATATTAAAAATATATTTCAGTAAAAATCCTTTGGCTTTTTTCGCAAGGTCTTTAAACAAACCATCTAATTAATATTATCGACATAATATTGAATATTTTTTATCAAATTTATTAATATATTCTATTTTATTAAATAATTATGATAGTGGAACATCAACATAATTCAAATCCTTGTTTCAACGAAAGCGATCTACATGCAAATATATCTGAAGAATCTTTCATAGCGCTTCTTCTGATAGGTCTTTCAGAAAAACATATAACCAAATAGCTAAGCCACATAATTCAAATCCTTGTTTCAACGAAAGCAATCTACATTAAAAATCCCAATGATTTAACCATTGGGATAATTTTCTATATTTAAATTTCTATTCCTTTTACTATATTTCTACCTGATTTTTTTGCAAGATATAATGCACTGTCTGCTTCTTCAACAAGGAAAGTTGGTGAATATTTTGCACTTGGCACTATTGAAGCAACGCCAATACTTATAGTTAGAAAATTAGATATTTTTGAATCTTCATGAGGAATCTCAGCTTCTCTAATACTTTTTCTTACTTTCTCTGCCATTATTTTCGCATCATCATATTCAAAACTTGGAATTATAGCTACAAACTCTTCTCCACCATAACGCGCAACAAAATCACCAACTCTATTAAAGGATTCATCAATTATTTTTGCAACTTTCTTTAAACACTCATCTCCAGCAACATGTCCGTATTTATCATTATATTGTTTAAAATAATCAATATCCATCATAAAAACTGAAAGATGATCATAATTTCTCATTTCTCTAAACCATTCTTCATTTAAAATTTGATTAAACATTCTTCTATTTGGAATATTAGTTAATGCATCAATATTTACATCAATTTCCACATTTGTTTTTTCCTTAGATAAATATTCAAGTTCATCTTCTAATTCTTCAATTCTTTTTTTATATAAAAGATGCTTTCTTTCAAAATTTTTTCTTCTTTTAATCATTTCCATTATTGCGTGAATTTTACATTTTAAAATTTCATAATTTATAGGTTTTCTAACATAATCAGCTATTCCTAATTCATATGCTTTTATAATAAAAATGTCATCCGGATTTTTTTCTGTGATAAGCATAAGCGGAATATCATATGTTCGTTCATAAGTCAAAATAGTTTCTAAAATAGTAAGACTATCTATATCATTGATATCTGCATCAAAAAGTACAAGATCAATATTTTCATTGTAAATGCATACAAGAGCTGCTTCACCCGTTCTAACTTTAATTACTTCCATATCAAATCCTAAAACTATATTTTCAATATTGTACATTTTTTCTTGATTGCCTTCAATTACTAAAGAAACAAATTTTTTATTCATAAAACACCTCCGCTATATCTATACCCGAAATATTAATTAATATTTATATTTTTTAATTAAATACATAAAACCAATAACAGCAAAAACCCCTTTAATAATACTTGATATAGTTATTGACCACCAAATACCACTAAGTCCTAAAACTGTCATTGAAAGCATAAGTGCCATTGGAATTCTTAAAAAATTAAATACTATACTCAGAACAGAATGATAAACTGTTTTTGAAAGTCCATTAAAAGCTCCACTTGTAGTAATTTCAACACACATAAATAATTGAGAAATTCCTAATATCCTTAAATATACTATTCCTTCTTTAAGTGCTTCCTCTTCTCTTAAAAATATAGAAAATATTTCCTTAGGAAAAATTAAAAATAATAAAGTTACTATAATACCTATTATTGTCATTATTATAATTGATTTATAATATACCATTTTTATTCTATGATAATTCTTTGCACCATAATTTTGTCCAATATATGTGCTTGTTGCTGTTGCAAATCCTTCTGAAGTCATCCATGACAAAGCTTCTATCTGCGAGCCGATTTTTTGCACAGCTATTGGAACAGGTCCCCATGATGCAATAATTCTTGCTATCACCATTGCAATTATTGTAAAAAAACCACTTTTTAAACTTATCGGCATACCCAATTTCATTATTTTTTTCATTTTATTAAAATCGAATTCTTTAAATACATTAAATTCTTTAAAAATATCATTTCCATATTTAATTTTACCAATAAATATTAAAGCAACTGTAATTTGTCCAATGATTGTAGCAATTGCTGCCCCACTTACTCCCATATTGAAATAAAAAATTAAAATCGGATCTAAAATAATATTTATAATAAGACCTACTGCATTTATTCTAAAAGGTGTTCGGCTATCACCATAAGCATTGTATATACTTGTAAAAACCGGATTCATAAACGCAAAAACAACACCAATTCCTATTATTTTTAAATAATTTCTTGCCATACTTACAACATACTCATCTTGAATATTAAAAAAAGCAATTAAATATTTATTAAATACAATTAAAATAAATGTATAAAAAACACCAAAAATTATTACAAGTTGAATTGCACTTCTTGCACTATTTTTAGCCTCATGTTGATTATTTCTACCAACTGATTGTGAAACAAAAACTTCAGCTCCTACTTTTGAAAATATTACTAACGACATTCCTAACCACATTAAAAAACCAGCAGTCCCAACAGCCGCAACTTCTAAACTTCCAAGTTTTCCAATCCAAATTAAATCAATTAAATTATAAGCCATTTGTAAAAATGAAGTCGCCATTATTGGTATAGCTAGTTTAATTAATCCTTTAAATATATTTCCTTCTAAAATTTCAACATTGTTGTTCATCTATACTCCATTTCACATAAATAAACTAATTATCATTAGTTTATTTATTTTATTATAACTTTACTAATTGTAACATTTGTTTCATCTGCCAAATCTACAAGTCCTTTTTTATCTCCCTCAACTACAATTACTTTTGGTCTTAATGGTAAATCTCTATTTTGATTTATTACAAATCCAACATCTCCATTTGATAACATTACCTTGCTTCCTCTTGGATAAGGAATTATATTTTTAACAAATATATTAACAAATTCAAAATCATATAAACTTCCAGCACTACCCATTAAAAATTCAATTGCTTCACTTTGTGGAAATGCAGGTTTTCCAATTCTACTTGAAGTAAGCTCATCATATGCATCAGCAATAGCAATTATTCTTGAAAATTCATGCATTTTATCTCCAGTAATTCCTCTTGGATATCCTGTTCCATTAACTCGTTCGTGATGTTCTAAAGAAGGGATGATTTCTGTAATAGAAAAATCTAAATTATTTCTTAAGAAATCATATCCTAATGTTGTATGAGTTTTATATTCTTTTCTTTCCTCATCTGTTAATTTTAATTTTGAAATTAAATCCTTATTTTCAAGTAAAAGACATCCATAATCAAATATTAAAGCTGCTTTTGCTAATTTTTTAATATTTTTATTATTATAATGCAATTTTCTGCCAATATAAATTGAAAGAATACATACATTAATTTGATGTTCAAATAAATAATCCTCAGCAGATTTAATATCAACCATTGATATTTTTCTTGAATAATTCACACTATTAATTAATTTAGTAGCAATTGCATCAATCTGCTTATTAATGTTTCTATATATTTTAATTCTTTTATTTACGCTAGAATTTCCACTTTTATTCATATTGTATATAAGACCATTTGTAAATTCTTTGAATTCTGAAACCTCTTTCTTTCTTTCAGTAAGATCAATTACATCATCAAGATCAGATTTAATTTCAGATACAATATAAATACTTGTAATTCCAAGTTGCTGCAGTTTTCTTAAGATTTTTTTAGTTATTACTGTATTTCGTGCAATTAATACTTGACCTTTATTATTCATTATCGGTCTTGCTATTTTTTCATTAATTATATTTGAAGATAAAACTACAAATCTCATTATATCACCGCCCAACTAATTTTATCATATGAAAGCCATTTTTTCTACGAAAAAAAATCATCCTTAAAGATGATTTTTTTACTAATTAACATTTAATATTGCCTTTATTTCATTCTTATCTGCTGCATCAAGTACTTTATTTCTTAAAACTTGTAATTCTTCAATATTTAATGAATTTATTAATTTTCTTGATTTTAATAATGCTGTAGGAGCCATACTAAATTCATCAAGACCCATTGCCAAAAGTACTGGTATTAAATCTTGATTTCCTGCAACAGATCCACACATTCCTACCCATATTCCTTCTTTATGTGCATTTTCTATTGTCATATTTATTAATCTTAATACTCCAGGATTATATGGTGTATATAAATCTTTTAAATTTGCATTCATTCTATCTGTTGCTGTTGAATATTGAATCAAATCATTAGTTCCTATTGAAAAAAAGTCAACTTCTTTTGCAAGTTTATCGCTCATTATTGCTGCAGTTGGTACTTCTATCATTATTCCAATTTCTATATCATCACTATATGTTATATTTTCTTCCTTTAGTTCATTTTTACATTCTTCAAATATTTCTTTTGCTTTTTTAAGTTCTACCATTGAAGATATCATTGGAAACATTATTCTTAATTTTCCATATACACTTGCTCTTAATAATGCTTTTAGTTGTGTTTTGAATACTTCTACTTCATTTAAACAATATCTTATTGCACGATAACCTAAAAACGGATTCATTTCTTTTTCAAAGTCTAAATAAGTTACTTCTTTATCTCCACCAATATCCATAGTTCTAATTACTACTGGTTTATTCTCAAATCTTCTAAGTGCTTCACTATATATTTCAAATTGTTCATCTTCTGTTGGAAGTTTAGTATTTTCCATATATATAAATTCACTTCTAAATAATCCTACACCCTCTGCATCATTTTTAAGAGCGTTTTTAATATCTTTTAAACTAGCAATATTTGCTGATATTTCAATTTTTTTACCATCAAGCGATATTGTTTCTTTTCCAATCATTTCCTTTAACAGTTCTTTTTTACTTTCTTCTTCTATTAATAATTCTTTATATTCATTTAATATTGTTTCATCTGGATTTTTGATTATTGTTCCATCATTTCCATTTACTATTACTAAATCATCATTTTTAAATTCATTTGTTATATTTTTTATTCCCATTACTCCTGGTATCCCTAGAGTATTTGCTATTATTGCACTATGAGATGTTTCTCCACCAAATTCTGTTATTATTGCACTTACATTTTCTTCATTTAATTGTGCGGTATCAGATGGTGTTAAATCCTTTGCAATTACTATTGTTCCTTTTTCCACTTCAGATAATTTTGAAGTGTTTATATTTAATAATTTTGATTTAATTCTTATTCCAATATCTTTTATATCAAGCGCTCTTTGTCTAAAGTATTCGTCATCCATACTCTCAAACATATTTACAAATTCATCTATTACAAGTTTATTTGCATATTCAGCGTTCATTTTCTCTTCTTTAATATTTTTTCTTATTCTATCTGAAAATTCAGGGTCTTTTAAAATCATCAGATGCGCTTTAAAAATTTGTGCTTTCTCTTCTCCTAATTTTACTTTCTTTTCTTCGAAAAGCAAATTAAGATCATTTTCAACTTTTTCAAAAGCATTCTCAATTTTTATAATTTCTTCATCTATATTTTCGATTGTTCTTCTTTCAACTTCCGGCAATTCTTCTTTTATAAATACTTTTCCTATCCCAATTCCTGGCGAAACCGCTATTCCTTTCACTTTTATCACCTTATCCATTTAATTCATTAAATATATCCAAAAGTTCCTTTTCAACCGTTTCAGCATATTCGCCTATTATTTCAAGCTCTATTTCATCTCCGTTTTTAAGGCCCATCCCCATAATATTCATAATACTTTTTGCATTATATTTATTTCCATCTTTAATAAAATTAACTTCGCAATCATGCTTTAAAAGTGCATTTACTATTAAGCTTGCTGGCCTTGCATGAACACCATGTTCACTTAAAATTTTAATTTTTGTCATATATCTAGCTCCTAATTTAAAATTATTTCACAACAATCACTTTTTGCAGCAATTTCTCCATACTTTGCATCAAATTTCTTTATTTTATCAAAATTTGTAAAAATAATCGGTGTAACCGATGGTTTATTGTTTTCTTTTAAGAATTCTAAATCAACTTCTAAAAGTGCTTGACCAGCAGTAATTACATCTCCTACCTCAACAAGATTTTTAAATCCTTCGCCTTTTAATTCTACAGTATCAAGACCAAAATGTATTAATATTTCAAGACCTTCTTCTGTTTCCAACCCTAGTGCATGATTTGTTGGAAATTTTTGAATAACTTTTCCATTTATCGGTGAATAAACAATTCCTTCGCTTGGCTCAATTGCAAATCCATCTCCTAACATTTTTTGACTAAATACTGCATCTGGAACCTCTGTAATATTAATTAACTTTCCGTTAATAGGCATTTTCAATATAATTTTTTTCTTTTTTAAAAAACCTAACATTTTTACCTCCTTATTTAATTAATACCTGAGAGAGAAACCTCTCTCTCAGATAATTATATCATATCACACTATATTCTTTTCATTTCTCCTGCAATTATTTCTGCTTTTGTTCCAACAACTACTTGAATATTATTTTTATTAGGTCTAATAACACCTGATGCACCTAATGCTTTTAATTTAGCATCATCAATAATTGATGCATCAACTACACCTAATCTCAATCTTGTAATACAAGCATCAATATCAGTTAAATTCTCTTTTCCACCTACCGCTTCAAGATATTCTTTTGCAAGTCCACTGACGCCTTCTTCTTTAATTAATTTTTCTGTACCTTCACTAGCATCTTCTTCTCTACCAGGTGTTGGTAAATCCATCTTTTTAATGATTGCAACAAATACTACATAATATATAGCTGCAAATACTAATCCGATTGGTACCAATAGCCATCCTTTAGTAGCTAATCCCATATTTAAGAAAAAGTCAATTGCTCCTGCCGAGAATCCAAACCCGTGTCTAATTCCCATAATATAAGTTATAGCCATTGAAGCTCCTGTTAATAATGCATGAATTACATATAATACTGGTGCTAAGAACATAAACATAAATTCAATTGGTTCAGTTATTCCTGTTAAAATTGCTGGTACTGCAACAGAAACCATTAAACCTGCAACATTTGCTCTGTTTTCTTTTCTAGCAGTTGTATACATTGCTAAAGCAGCCGCTGGTAAACCAAACATCATAACCGGATAGAAACCTGTCATAAATACTCCAGCATTTGGATCTCCTGCGAAGAATCTACCAAGGTCTCCAGTAGCTCCACCAAATTCACCAAATAAAAACCAGAAAATACTATTTAAAATATGATGTAATCCTGTTGGAATTAAAAGTCTATTTAAAGTTCCAAATGTAAATGCTCCAAATGCTCCTTGTGTTACCATGAAATTACCAAATGCATCTAATCCTGCTTGAATTGGAGGCCAAACATATCCTAATACAAGTGCTAAAACAATACTAACTAATCCTGTAATAATTGGTACAAATCTTTTTCCACCAAAGAATCCTAACCATGCAGGTAGTTCAATATCATAATATTTATTATATAATGTTGATGCTAATAATCCTGCAATTATACCTGATAAAACTCCCATATTAATATCTGCATTTATTGCTTGTGCTCCCGCATTAAGTGTAAAGAAACTTACTGCTCCTGCGAGTGCTGCTGCACCGTGATTATCTTTTGCTAAACCAATAGCAATACCTATTGCAAATAATATTGCTAAATTATCAAATATTGCTGCTCCTGCTGCAAACATAAATGGTATATCAAATACATCTCCTGCACCAAGTCTTAATAATAATGCTGCAATCGGTAATACTGCAACTGGAAGCATTAACGCTTTACCAATCTTTGCTACTTTCCCAAAAGTGTTACTCATAATAATTCCTCCTCAATAATAATAAAACACAATAATTTATTAACATTTAATATATAAAAGCCTGATGTGCATTTATTCTAACAAAAAAGCATAAACGACAATACCTATATAAGATATTAAGAAGTTTATGCCTGATTTAACAGTAACACACTATACTTTTTTTAAATTTTTTATTCTATTTATATGAATTGTAAGATATCCAAGTTCCCCAATTGGAATTTCTTCTTCAAGTTCACTATCAAGTCTTTCTTTTATTTTTAATGATATTTCAAATGATTTATAAAACTCTTTTTTAAGTATTTCTATCAAAGGATTATCAACAGTAGTTTTTGTTTTTACTCTGAAAATACATCCTTTTAAATGATCAATCAATCTATTATATGTTAAAGAATTTTCAATTTTATAATCTAAACTATCTTCGATAATTTCAACTAATTCTTTAATAAGTCTTGTCTCTTTTAAAGTTTCTTTAACTTCTTTATTAAGCTTTGCTGCATTTATATGAAGTGCAATAAAACCAACTTCTCCGTCTCCAATATCAATATTCATTCTTTCTTTTAAAAGTTTTCTTGTTTCAACTGCTAATTCATATTCTTTTTTATAAAGAATTTTAATTTCATTTAAAAAAGGATTTTCTATAGTTAAGCCCATATTCATACGTTCAAGCGCAAAACTAATATGATCAGTTAAAACTATATGTATTCTTGAATTAAGTTTACCAAGTGACTCCTCAGCTTTTAAAATAATTTCAGAACATGTTTCAATAATTACATCATCAATTGAACTAATTATTTCGAAATAATCTTTTTTCAATTTCTCATCATAAGTAATAAACATTTTCTCAATAGTACCTTTTGAAATTTTCACTACAGAATTTGCTTTCTTCCCAAATCCTATACCTTTCCCAACAAGTACAGCTTCATTTTTATTTTCAAGGTTTTTTACCAAAATAACATTATTATTCATCACTTTAATTATTTTGTAATTATCTCGCATTATATAATCCCCTTTAAAAATATAAAAAGACATGAACGTAACTATCAACAGATAATATACTAGCTCATGCCTGATTTAACAGTAACACACTTAATAAACTTTATTAACTTACACATAGTCTACCACACTAGGAAAACCTTGTCAAATACTTTCAGAAAATTTACAAAATTTTATTTCTATGGTATAATACGGTTATAGAGAGGGTAATCAAAGAGTCATTAACATGACTTATAATCTGTAAATCGCAAAATATTTGAAAGAATATCACGCAAAACTATAGGGTCTAAGGCTTGAAAAAGCTATGACAGCCAGTTTCCGGAGAGCTTTGATTACCAAACAATTTAATTGGTATCAAACTTTTCACGATAATTGCAAACTTGGGGAAATCCAAGGACGCAAAGCTATAGGGCCTAAATCATTTTATGACATGGTAGCCAGTTCCCGAAAGAAAAGTTGAACACTTTTCTTTCCTTAGTAAAAGGCAAGTATACTGTGAAGTATACACGCAAAACCAAGGGTCTTCATTTGAAGATAGCCGGTTGTCAAACAGGAGAGATATATGAAAAAATTAGTATTATCATTTGTAATGGTTGTTATACTTGTAACTATGTTAATGGGCACAAGTTTCGCAGGCAGTCAATTTATAAAGGTCAATGCTAATGACTCCACTGTAGTTGTTAATTATGACTCTACAGATTATTCAATATTTAAAGTTGGAATTACTAAAGGTTCTAGTACTTATTATTATAACCTTACTTCAAATAATGAAGTTTATCCATTACAAATGGGCAATGGTAATTATTCTGTAACTCTTTACAAAAACGTAAGTGGAAATAGTTATAAATCAGTAACTTCAAAAAAGTTTAATTTAAACGCTTCTGAAAACACTGTATTTTTATCTTCTTCACAAAACGTAAGTTGGAGTACAGATTCTATGGCAGTAAAATTTGCTGAGAGACTAACTGAAGATCTTGACACTGATGAAGAAAAATTTTATGCAATTTATGACTATGTTGTATCAAACATCAGTTATGATTACCGTAAAGCTTATCAAATTAAAACAGGTTACCTTCCAACACCAGATAGTACATTATCTGACGGAAAAGGTATTTGTTATGATTACTCATCACTTTTAGCAGTAATGTTAAGAAGTCAAGATATTCCAACAAAATTAGTAATGGGTTCAAGTACTCACACTAATGCATATCATGCTTGGAATGAAGTTTATCTTAATGGTGAATGGTCTACTGTAGACACAACGTTTGATGCATCTGGTTTTCAATCGAACCCATCAAAATCTTTTGCTAAAGATATTAATGATTATGATGCTCAAAAATTTTATTAAGAATAATTTACCCTCTCATATCTTTCAATCACATAGAAGAAAGAAAAAATATTACATATAAAACAAAAAGAGAATCTTTCCGTTTGGATTGATTCTCTTTATTCTTTTAACTAATGTTTTATGACATTTTTAACGACTCTTATTTCTAAATCTTGATTTTCAACTTTTCTATTTAATTCATCAACTTTCATTACCACTACAGTAAGCTTTTCAGAATTCATCATATATCCATCATATAAAGCTTTACAATTATTATCGAGTTTATTTTCAAGTACTTCTAATTTTCTATTAATATCTTTAATATCATCTTTCGTAGCCATCTTAGATTCCATACCATCGATTCGACCATCCATCTTATCAAATCTATCATCCATCTTATCAAATCTGTCATCCATCTTATCAAATCTGTCATCCATCTTATCAAATCTGTCATCCATCTTATCAAATCTGTCATCCATCTTATCAAATCTATCATCCATCTTATCGAATCTGTCATCCATCTTATCGAATTTTCCGGAAAACTCTACATACATTTTTTCCATCATGTTAAAAAGCTTATCGAATTTGTTATCCATAATTTCCTCCTAAAATGTTTGTACTGACATTCTACCATATATTATAGTTATAGCATATCATAAGATTCAAAAACATTCAAGAACATATTTTTGGTTATCAAACATTCATTCTTTTACTATGTAAAAATAAGAATAGCCTAAGCTATTCTTATCCTATTATAAAGAAAATTATTTACACTAAGTCTCTATCAACAATTTGGTTTACAACGAAAGACGCTACATCTTCAGCGAAACTACCTCTCCCAAACCCAGCATCAAATCCTAATTCTTTTGCTAACTCATGTCCAATTCTTGGTCCACCACAAATTAAAATAAATTTGTCTCTTACACCTTCAGCTTCAACCAATTCAATAAAATTAGTTAAATTTTTAATATGAACTTCTTTCTGAGTTACAATTTGCGAAATAATTATTGCATCTGCATTTTCTTCAATTGCTTTTGCAAGTAATACTTCATTTGGTACCTGAGCACCCATGTTTATTGTTTCAACTTTTTTATATCTTTCAAGTCCATAATGTCCTGCATAACCTTTCATATTCATTATTGCATCAATACCAACAGTATGCGCATCTGTACCTGTACAAGCTCCAATTATTTTAATTTCTCTTTTTATATGTTCATTAATAAAATCTTCTACACCATATTTATCCATTACTTCATTATCTACTTTTGGCACATCAATATCTTCATAGTTAACATCATAAGTAGTTTTACCATATGCTACAAAGAATGTATATCCAATTCCAAGGTCTTCAGAATGAACAACACTTGGATCTTTAACACCCATTTTTTGTAAAAGAATTTTTGCAGCTTCATCAGCCTCTGGCCCAAATGGAACAGGAAGTGTAAAACTAAATTGCATTGCACCGTCATTTAAAGTATCACCGTATGGTTTTATTTTAGTTAAATCTACACTATTACTCATTATTTCCACCACCTAACATTAATTCAATAAATGGATTGAAATATTTCCCATCTTTTTTCACAACACCACTTAGACCTTTTCCGCCATCCATAGCTCTTTTTATTCCTGCAAATTTACCTTGCTCTATAGTCTGCATAAGTCCTTCATCTTTAATATTCATTAACATTTTTTCAGCTTCTTCTAAAACAGATTTTGCTCTTGATTGAATCATTCCGCCTTCTTTAAAAGTTATATCATCACCAAGACTACGCATATTATTGAAAATATACTTTGCGTTTTCTATTGCAATACTTCTATCTTGTAAAAATGGTGTATGAATAGCTTCAGTAGGCATACCCAATAATTGAATATCTTGTTTTGTTAATACTGCAATCATATTGAAAAGCGCATCTTGTACATTTCCTTTAAAAATATCTCCAGTCATATATTTAGTTGGAGGCATATATTTAAGAGGTGCGTTAGGGAATATTTCTCTTGCCATTTGAGCTTGAGCTAATTCATAAACAAAACCATCTTTAAGAGTTGGATTCATTTCAAAAGCATGTCCTAATCCCATTTGTTCTTCAGGAAGATTTGCAAGAAGTGCAAATTGTTCATTAATTAATTGAGATGCAAGTACAGTATGAGCTTCTTCATATGCATCAGAAGTAGTTAAATAATTATCTTCACCAGTATTAATAATTACTCCTGAATAGCCATTTATTACTCTTGAGAAGAATTGATCAACTAATGTTCTTTGCATATTTATATCTCTAAATAAAATACCATATAATGCATCATTAAGCATTACATCTAATCTTTCAAGAGCTCCCATAGCAGCTATCTCAGGCATACATAAACCAGAAGCATAATTAACTAATCTAATATATCTTCCAACTTCTTCTCCAACTTCATCAAGAGCTTTTCTCATAATTTTAAAGTTTTCTTGAGTTGCAAAAGTTCCACCAAAACCTTCAGTAGTAGCTCCATATGGCACATAATCTAATAAACTTTGTGCTGTAGTTCTAATTACAGCTATAATATCCGCACCTTGAATTGCAGCAGCTTTAGCTTGAATTACATCTTCATATATATTACCAGTAGCAACTATAACATATAAATAAGGCTTAGCTCCTTCGCCAAGTCTTTCAAGATATTCTTCTCTTTTATTTCTATTAGCATCTATTCTATCAATATATTTTTTAGCAACTTCAAATATTTTAGTTCTTATCGCTTCATAATCATGTTGTTTAATTTCAGTTATTTTAATATCACCATTAGCAACCATTTCTGAAATTTCTTGAGGCGATTTGTTTTCATATTCTAGCATCGCATTACCAATCCAGTATGAAACACCTAAATCAAGTCCACCGTTATTTCTAATTTCATCAACTACAATATTAGGGATAGGTCTTTCAATATCATCAACACCATCAACGCCTAATAATCTTAATACTGTTCTTTCAACTGTTACCGTTGTGTGAACATCAATAAATTTTTGAATATCAACTGCAATTTCTTTAGCATGACCCCTTGCTTTTTCAACAAGGTTCATATCCAAGTTAAGTTTACTTCCCACTTTTTTCACTTCCTTCATTTAAATAATTCTCTGCATTTATTATAATGCTTTTATTTAGCCCCATTAATTTAGAAATATTTATTGCATCCTTAGGAACTTCCTTAAAAGTACTTACCTCTATTAGATTGTAATCCATATATTTTTCCATATTTTTAAAATCACTATGTTCATCTATTTCTTTTAACCCTTTTACCTGAAAATGTTTAATATCATTATCTACCAATCCATCAAAATGAGTAGATATTATAGTTATACCATTGCCAGTTTTAAAATAATCAATAATTGCCTTTGAAAGCGCAAATCCTTCTTTTGGATTTGTACCGCTTGCTAATTCATCAATTAATAAAAGTCCATATTTATCATTAAGTATTATAGCTTCTTTAATAGCTTCCACTTCCGCTCCAAAAGTCGATAAACCCTGTTTAATATCTTGATAATCACCAATCGAAGTCATTATAAAATCAACTGGTTTAAATTCAAACTTCTTCGCTGGAACAAACAATCCTAATTGAGCAATATATGTAAGAAGTCCAACCATTTTCAATGAAACAGTTTTTCCACCCATATTTGCACCTGTTATCAAAGAAACTCCATTTACTAAATCTATACTAACAGGTATATATTTACCATCATTTTGTTTAAGACTCTCTTCAACAATAATATGTCTTCCATCAATAATCTTAATTTCTTTTTCATCTGTTAAAACAGGTTTTGAACCTTTAAACCCTAAAGAAAAATATGACTTTGCAATTAAGAGATCCAAAAAACCAATTCTTATATTCATTTCAATTAAATACTCCAAATATTCTTTTATTTCAGCAGATAATTTAATTCTTATTTTCTCAGTTTCTTTTTCCTCAAATAATTTTAATTCTTCAAGTTTACTGTTTATATCATCTAAATCTTCATTAGGTTTAATAGTAAAAGTAATATTCATAAAGGTTTCATTTTTATAATAAATTCTATTATCTTTTGAAAGTTTTTCAATAAGAATATTATTCTCTTTATCTATTATTAAATCTCCACTTCTTAAAATCTTCACATTATAATCAGATTTTATCTCATTGAAAAGCATTTTATTCATTCTTTGCTTTTCATTCGATAATTTTTTTATATTACTTCTTATATTTGAAAGTTCCTCCGAATATGAATCATAAATATAAAAAGACTTAACTTCATACCCATCTGGATCTAACAGTTTTTCTAATTCGTTTACACGATATAATATATATTTTTCTTCAAGACTTAATTTTAGTTTATTAAAAATTTTTATAATGTCTATTATAGAAAAAATAAAACATTTTATTTCAAAAAATTCTGTAACAGTCAATATTTTATTAGATTCAATTCTTTCAAATGTATTTTCAAGATTTTTTATATCTTTAAATTTATTTCTTAATTCAACATAAGAATATCTATGTTTATTAATTGAAAATATCATTTTTTCAATCCTATCATATTCATCTATCAATTCATTTACTTGAATGCTTTTATAAGGTAATAAATTTTTTTTTAATTTTTTGCCAAAAGGCGAAAAAACTTTAATCTTTGAATGAATAAAATCACACTCTATTGTTTTTTTTGTAATTTCATTCAATTTCATAAATATCCCTACTTTCAAGCACATTATAAACCAAAACATTTTTAAAATATTTATTCATTTCATTTTTAAAGGCTTTTGCATTAAAACTATATCCCATTGGAGAATACGGATTAATTGTAATAGCCAATAGATTAATTTCATCAAAAACATTAAATTTAATTCCTAATTTTAAAAATAAATTTAATTCTCTTTCACTAACAAAAATTTTTGTTGCATCTCTAACAACAAAAATTATGTCTTTCCCCCCGTTTGCTTCATATATTTCATTAACAACTTTAGCAGTTAACGATCCTGAAAAAACAATATATCTTGTAGCATCATTAATTTCCTTATTAATAATTTTACTCGAATTAAGAGCCGTTTTTATATTAAGGTTTTTAATCCTCAGATCATTATCAATAAGTGATACTCCATTATTATAAAGTGCTTCTTCAATTACTTCGTTAACATATTCATCATCAATTTTCTTTAAACTAAATAGATGTACTTGATGATAAGTTTTACTAACCACTTTTTTCATATCTCTATCAAGAACAGCACCAGTAGATAAAATAGTAGCTTCAGTTATAGCAGGTGAAGCAGATGAAACTCTATTAAGAGCTCCATCTACAATCACTAAATTTGCACCAAACTCAAGCATTTTATTTGATACTTTTCTAATTCCATTATTACTTGAAGGTCCCGCAATTTGAATGTATCCATCTTGCTTTGCCTTACCAATAATAACTCTCCCCATGGAAGTAACTCTATCAGTTATTTCAAGAATTTCAATTTCAGTATCTGCTTGTTCAATATAAATTTCAAGCGTTGCAAAAATAGTTCCTTCAGTAATATAAATAAGTGGTTTATCCGTTGCAGTTATTATATCTTTGCTTTCTCCATCTCTACCAATAGATGTAATAGCAACAACCATATTTTCATATTCAACCTGTTCTAAAATTTCATTTAAAACCACTGTTTTTCCAACGTTTTTTTCCATCCCAACAACTGATATTATACTGTACTTGTCTTTAATTAAATCAATTAATTCCATAGGTCTCCTAGTTATTCTTTATGAGTTCTTTTTTCTCTAGCTAAATCTTTAAGTTCTAATGCAACTTGATTACCTTTTAATAATCCAGCAACACCAATTAAATTCTTATCAGCATCTTCATCTTCAAGTTTTTCTTCATAATATCCATCTGGCTCAGTATAAGTTGTAACAACACCTTCAAAGTTTCTAAGAACAACTCTTTTAGATCCTTGAGAAATCATATATTGAGGCATTACTGGAATTTTACCTCCACCACCTGGTGCATCTACTACAAATGTAGGAACTGCAAATCCAGAAGTATGGCCTCTTAAACCTTCAATTATTTCAATACCTTTAGATACTGGAGTTCTAAAGTGTTCAATGCCTTGAGATAAATCACATTGATAAATATAATATGGTCTAACTCTAATTTGAACTAATTTTTGAACTAATTTTTTCATAACATGAACATTATCATTAATTCCTCTTAAAAGAACTGATTGATTTCCTAAAGGAACACCAGCATTTGCTAATAATTCACAAGCTTTAGTTGATTCAGGTGTAATCTCTTTAGAATGATTAAAGTGAGTATTTAACCATACTGGATGGTATTTTTTAATCATTTCAACTAATGCAGGTGTAATTCTTTGTGGCATTACAACCGGTACTCTTGAGCCAATTCTAATTACTTCAACATGCTCTATTGCAGATAATTTTTTTAAAATATATTCTAATCTATCATCATTAATTAATAATGCATCTCCACCTGATAATAATACATCTCTAACAACAGGTGTATTTTCAATATATTCAATACATTTATCAATCTGATCTGTAGCAGCTTGTTGGTCATTTTGTCCAGCAAATCTTCTTCTAGTACAATGTCTACAATACATCGAACATTTGTCAGTTACTAAAAATAATACTCTATCTGGATATCTATGAGTAAGTCCAGGAACTGGAGAATCTCCATCTTCATGTAATGGATCAAGCATATCTGATTTTGCAATATGTGTTTCCAATAATGTTGGAACTGCTTGCTTTCTAACAGGACAATTTGGATTATCTTTATCCATTAATAATGCATAATATGGAGTAATTCCCATTTTTAATTGTTTTAAAGACTCTCTTATTCCTTCTTCTTCTGTTTCAGTTAAATTAACTACTTCTTTTAATCTTTCAACAGTATCAATTCTGTTAGCAATTTGCCATTTCCAATCATCCCACTCAGCTTGAGTAACATTTTCCCACATTTTTACATCTGTAAATTTTCTCATTTTATTCCTCCCCATTTCGCTATAATAATATTAAGCGTATAATCTTTCGTATAAATCTCTTAATTCTTTGTTTTCTCTCATAATATCTAATGCAATTTCAGCATGATTTTTAGCATATCCATTACCAATAATCATATTTGTATCCATTCCAACACCTTCAGCTCCAAGAGCTGCTTTAGTAAAACTAGTAGCCATTGAGAAGAAATAAATAACTCCCTCAGGATTAGTAGATAAAATACATGACATTTCTGTATCAGGTATATTTACACAGTTAATAGTAACATCTGACATTTTTCCATCTGTAGCTTTATCAATTGCATTCATAACATCAATTGGCTCAGTAGCACTTGCCATAATATATTCGTCAGCTAAATTAACTGATCTAACAACATCTAATGATTTTTCAGAATGACCAACGCAAATTACTTTACCATTTGGTCCAACAGCTTTCTTTGCTTCATATAAACAAAGCATTCCAGATTTTCCTGTTCCACCAATAACAGTTACTATATCTCCCTCTTTAACAAGTTTTCTTGCCTGAGCTGGAGCACCTGCAACATCAAGTACAGATAAAGCTAAATTTTCAGGCATATCCTCTGGTAATTTTGCAAAAATTCCACTTTCAAATAATATTGCTTGTCCTTCAACGTCAACTTGATCAATATCTTTTCTAACTTCTAAAATTTTATTAACTTTTAAAGGAGTTAATGATAAAGATACTAAAGTAGCAATTCTATCTCCAACTTTTAAAGGAGTTTTACCTTCTAAAGCTGGTCCAACTTCTTTAACTTCACCAATTAACATTCCACCAGATCCAGTTACAGGGTTATGATGTTTTCCTCTTGTTTCTATTATACCTAACATTATTTCTTTAATTTTTTCAACATTGCCTTCAGCTTGTTTTTCAATTTGAGTAAAACTTGCTGAGTCAATATTTAATGTTTTTACATCGATTAATATTTCGTTATCATAAATTTCCATTGTATTGTCAATTCTTTGTGCTGGTTGTGGTAAACCACCTTTTGGCTCAAGTGCTCTGTGTGTACCGAATTTACATCCTTTTTTCATTTTTCTCTCCTCCATAAATAAAAAATTAATTTCACTATTTCCTATATATGCAATATTTGTTCCATATGGAAAACCTTTTCATTTCTTTATTTTTTGGAATAATAATTACTTTAATTCTTAAGAAAGGTTGCTGTTCCAAAGGTTTCATTTAATTCGTCATTATTTTAAAAATTTATCATTAAAAAATAGTGCCCATTTTTAGGCACTAAATTTTATATTTCTTTAATTTATATTGCAAAGTCTGTCTTGGAATACTTAATAACTTTGAAGCTTTAGTAATATTCCACTGCGTTTTTTCAAGCGCATTTAAAATATATTCCTTCTCAAATTTATTTATTGCATTCTTTAAGTTAATACCACCATCAATGCTCTCTCTTTTGCTTTTTTCTTTCACTTTATTTAATAGCGATTTAGGTAAGTCATTTACAGTAATCTTATCATTATCTGTAATACTTATTATCCCTTCTATAATATTTTCAAGTTCCCTTACATTTCCAGGCCAACAATAATCATTTAGAATTTTTAATGCATTTTCAGTAATTCCATTTATATTTCTATAAAATTTATCATTAAATTTTTTAATAAAAGTATTAGTAAGGAGTTCAACATCACCCTCTCTATCTTTTAAATCAGTCATTTTAATTGAAATTGTATTTAATCTATAATATAAATCAACTCTTAATTTATTTTTATTTACCTCTTCCATTGGTTCTTTATTCATTGCTGCAATTACTCTTACATCAACTTTTCTTACATCTGTTCCACCAACTCTTCTAATATAGCCATTTTGTAGCGCTCGTAAAAGTTTTGCTTGAAGTTCAATATTCATTGAATTAATTTCATCTAAGAATAAAGTCCCTTTATCAGCTAATTCAAATAATCCTGGCCTGTCTATTGACCCAGTAAAACTTCCTTTTGTTGTACCAAACAAAATTCCTTCTAGAAGATTTGCTGGCAGTGCAGCACAGTTTTGAGCAATAAAAGCATTATTACTTCTTTTAGATCTAAGGTGCATAGATTGAACTAATAATTCTTTTCCTGTGCCAGTATTACCATATACAAGCACATTGATATCAACATTAGCTACTCTTTTAGCTAAATCTTTTGCACGAATAACCTCTTCATCATTTGAGATAATATCATCAAAATCAAATAATTTCATTTTCTCATTCTTTGCATCTTTTTTACCTTGTACAATACTCTGTAAATCAACAACTTTATTACTTAATGCTTTTACATCAGTAATATTCTTTGATATCTCCACTGCTCCAATTAGATAATCATTATCCATTATAGGAAAAGTAGAATTAATAGTACATACTTTTTTCCCCTTATAAGTTAAATAATTCTGCTCATTATCTGTAATTGGAACACCTTTTTCCAATACTTTTAGAAGCGTTGAATTTTTTTTAGTTAAATTAGGATAAATATTTGTAATGTGTTTTCCTAAACTATCTGAAATATTGATATCATCAATAATAGCTGATTTTCTATTACAAAATACAAGCTCTCCTTCCGTATTGACAATCTGCACTCCATCATCAATATGATTAAATATCATTTTCATATTTTTTTTATTAAAAAGTTGATTCACAACAATTCACCGCCTAATTTCCGGCCAGGTGCCGAATTTCCATCTTTATAACATATTTTACACTTATTTGCTTAAAATTGCAAAGAAAAATTTGTAATTTAATAATGACGCGTGTATACTTAGTGTAAAGGTGGTGTTAATTTATGAATACAATTTTATTGATTGATGACGATATCATATTATTGAAAAAGTTAAGAAAAGTTTTAGAAGATTCAGATTACAAAGTGTTAACTGCAGAAAACTATTCGGAAATGAGAAAACACATTAAAGCAAGTTACGAAGAAATTAAATGTATTATTTTAGATGTACTTCTACCCGATATTGATGGAATCGAAATTCTAGAGGAATTAAAGATTAATCACAGAACAAAAAATGTTCCAGTAATAATGATATCAGCTAGAGACACAGAACATTTAGTAGTAGAATCATTAAGAGAAGGTGCTGATGATTATATCAGCAAACCAATAAGAAATAATGAATTCTTAATGAGAATTCAAGTATCTATTGATAGAGCTGAAAAACTTAAAAATGTGCCAATCAAATTCTTAAGAAGTGAAAATCTTGAAGTTGATTTATTGAACAGAACTACTTACATTGATGATGAACTTATTAAGTTAACAAATAAAGAATATCATTTATTAATTCTGTTTATGAAAAATCCTTTGAAAATTTTTGACAGAAAAGAATTAATGAATGCGGTATGGCCTAAGAATGCAAATTTTGAATCAAGAACTGTAGACTTACACATATCAACATTACGTAAAAAGCTTTATGCGAAAAATCTATCAATGTATATTGAAACTATTAGAGGTATGGGTTATAGATTCAAGCACTCTGTAAAAGTTGAAAAATAATTTAAAAAAGCCTATGGGAATAATTTTCCTATAGGCTTATTTTATTTCAATTTTTAGCTTATTATTACTTTCAGATAGTCCTTTTACTACTAAAAAATATTCTACTTCAATATAATTATTACTTAAATCCAAAATTAGTAAACTAGTTGTTATTTCCATTTCAAATTTTCCATATGGAGTTATATAATTAGTATATGTTTTTTCATTTAAACTAAATTTCATTTTAGATTTATTAGTTCCATATCTATTAATTATCAATTTATCTCCATCAATAGTAAGCATTGTAGTACTGCCTTCCATTCCGGTTAATTCTCCTTCTTTATATGAAAAATATTTCTTATTATTCTTTTCATAATATTTTGCTTCAGTAAAAAAATCAATACTATCTTTTTCACCATCTTTTAAAATTTCAGAACTTATTCTTAATTTCTTTTTGCTATTGTTCATGTTCCGTTTTCCATTCAATTAAATTCTTTTTAATTTCTTCAATATGCGCTATTGCATATTCTTTTGCTTTACTAGAATCACCATTTGAAATTGCGTTAAAAAGTTTATTGTGAGAATCTGTCAATCTATTATAACTATCAAATTCATTAAAATAACTTAATCTAAATCTCTGAAATTGATCCTGTAGTTCTTTTACAATTTCGTTTAATTTGGTATTTCCTGAAGCAATATATATCATATTGTGAAAAACTTCGTCTAATACAATAAGTTCTTCTCTATCAACCTTACATGATGCAAGATTAAATTTTCGTACATTTTCCTTCATTTTTTCTTTCATTTCATCTGTTATATTTCGAGCCGCTAACTCTGCAGCTAGCCCTTCCAAAACAACTCTTATTTCTATTACTTCCAAAATATCCTCTTTTGTTAAATCTTCAACATAAGCACCTTTTCTTGGAACCATTTTTACATATTTCTCTTTTTCAAGTTTTCTAATAGCTTCCCTTACTGGAGTTCTGCTAACTCCTAAATCATCAGCAATTTTACTTTCCATAAGTCTTTCCCCTGGTTTTAATGAACCATTCAATATAGACTCTTTCAAACTATCATAGACAATATTACCCAACGGTTTGTAATTTTCAATACTATTCATAAGTCCCTCCATTAAATCCTTTTGTCAAATAAGTTTCACTATAAATATTACTTAGCTTCTTATACATTTTATTACCACTTTTATAATCTTTAAATAATCCAAATACAGTAGGGCCACTACCACTCATTAAAACTCCAGTTGCATTAGAATTAGTAATTTTCTCTTTTATACTTTCAACAATTTTATATTTTCTTAAAGTAACTTGCTCTAAAACATTTCCTAATTTATTTGAAATCATTAATAAATCTTTTTTTTCAAGTGCTTCAACCATTCCATCAACATCGGGATGCGATAAAACCATTGGATAATTTAAAGCATTATAAACTTCTTTTGTTGAAACAGCAATATTCGGTTTGCATAAGACTATCCAACCATTTTCTAAGCCTTTTATTGGCGTCAATATTTCACCAATCCCTCTTGCTCGACAACACCCACCTTCAAAAAAGAATGGTACATCAGCTCCAATTTTCTTTCCTATTTCCATCATTTCATCTTTTTTTAGATTCAAAGTATATAATTCATTATATGCCTCAATCGCTGTAGCCGCATTTGATGATCCACCACCAAGGCCAGCTGCAACAGGAATATTCTTTTCTATAATAATCTTAATACCACGATTTTCAATATTTAAATAATTATTAACTGCAACTATAGCTTTATAGACAATATTTCTAGAATCATCTGGAACATATCTATTATTACATTCTATCACAATTTTATTATCATTGGTTTTTTCAAAAGTTAATAAATCATATAGATCTATTTGCTGCATAATCATATCAACTTCATGATATCCATCATCTCTCTTTCCTATAATATCCAAAGATAAGTTTATTTTTGCTCTAGATTTCTTCACTATTTTTTCCATACTCACCTCGATATACTTTATAC
>JAUCFZ010000212.1 GCA_030377915.1 Clostridiaceae bacterium HSG29 | reverse complement strand
GGGGAATTTAAATTTAATTCTAAAGTTACAGATTTAATAATTAAGGATGCATCAATAGAGGGTATTGAAATTAATAATGATTATAAACTTATGTCATCTATTGTTGTATTAGCAATTGGTCATTCATCAAGGGATCTTTTTGAAAAATTATATGAAAAAGATATTAAAATTGAAGCTAAACCTTTTGCAATTGGTGTTAGGATTGAACATCCACAAAACATGATTGATCAGAATCAATATGGTAATGCTAAATTAAGAGAGAAATTAGGTGCGGCAACTTATAAACTTACATATAATTCTAAACTACGTGGTGTATATACATTTTGTATGTGTCCGGGAGGAAGTGTTGTAGCAAGTTCCTCTGAGAAAGATACTGTTGTTACTAATGGAATGAGCGAATACAAAAGGGATAAAGAAAACGCAAATTCAGCAATTCTTGTAACTGTAAGACCAGAAGATTATGGTATGGATTCACCACTTGACGGAATGTATTTTCAAAGAAATTTAGAAAAAAAAGCATTTATATTAGGTGGTGGGAATTATTGTGCACCTGCTACTTTAGTTGGAAATTACTTATATGGTGAGAATACTAAAATTAAAAAAAGAGAAATTAAACCAAGTTATAGACCAGGAGTTAAATTTATCGATTTTAATGAGTTACTTCCTAAATTTATGAATGATTCAATAAAAGAAGCTTTAGAATATTTTAATAAGCGAATTAATGGTTTTAAAAGAGATGATGCAATTATAACAGGGGTTGAGACTAGAAGTTCATCTCCAATTAGAATAATTCGAGATTCTGATTCATTTGAAAGTAAGAATGTTTGTGGAATGTATCCTTGTGGAGAAGGTGCTGGATATGCAGGTGGAATTATGTCTTCTGCCGTAGATGGAATAAAAGTTGCTGAAAAAATAATGCTAGCGGAAAAATAATTTGAAGAAATCTTAAAAGAGTGTATAATGATAATTATTAACATATGACAAAAGTAAAGGATGTGAATTAAATGGAAGTACTTTCAGGCGTAAACGTTAATTTAAAAGAAAAAACAAATGAGAAATCAGAAGTTAAAAAAGTAATTGCTGTAATGAGTGGAAAAGGTGGAGTTGGGAAATCAACTGTAACATCATTATTAGCTGTTTCATTAATGCAACAAGGGTATAAAGTAGGAATTATGGATGCAGATTTAACTGGACCTTCAATTCCAAAAATGTTTGGTAAAAATGATGAACATGCTCTAGGTGATGGCAAAGGAATTGAACCTGTTAAAACAGATATGGGTATTAAGTTAATGTCAATTAACTTTTTATTAGAAGATAAAGAAGCTCCAGTAATATGGAGAGGACCTGCTGTAACAGGAACAGTAAAACAATTTTTTACTGAAGTTAATTGGGGAGAACTTGATTATTTATTAGTAGATCTTCCTCCAGGAACAGGCGATGTTCCACTTACTATGATGCAGTCAATTCCATTAAATGGAATTGTAATTGTAACATCACCACAGGATTTAGTAAATCATGTAGTTATCAAATCTATTAATATGGCACATAAATTACATGTTCCAGTTAAAGGACTAATTGAGAATATGAGTTATTTCGAATGTAAAAATTGTGGAGAAAGAACTTATATCTTTGGTGATAGTAAATCAAGAGAAGTTGCAAAAAAGACTGATATTAATTTCATTACTGAAATGCCTATTGATCCAGAAATGGTTAAATTAGTAAATGAAGGAAAAGTTGAATATTATTTAAGAAATAATACTGAATTTGGTGAAAAATTTGAAAGCGATGTTTTAAAATTTTTATAAATTAATATAACATTAAAAAAATCATTATTTTTATTAATAATGATTTTTTAATGTTCAATATTTAATTAATCACAACTACAAATTTTTAATCTAATGTATCTAACCACTTCAACTGGAGTCATATCAGCTACATCTAATACTAATTTACACTTTTCTCCTGATTTTCTGCATTCGCCAGAATTGATTTCCTCATACTCTTGATCAATATGAGAAATAACTGCAACAGTAGCAGTATTACTATCATGGCCAGTATAATGAACAGTGAAACCTGCTTTTTCTAAAGCCTCTTTGTACTCATCTAATCCTCGTGAGTTTACTATAATTCTATATTATGTTAGATATCCTGACTAAAGTTCATAATAATTTCAGCCTTCCCGTTTCCAGTGGCACATATTGAAATTACTCCCTCATACAGTGGCGGGACCGTA
>JAUCFZ010000211.1 GCA_030377915.1 Clostridiaceae bacterium HSG29 | reverse complement strand
TCTAATTCAGTGATTTCTTTTATTCTTATTTCAGTAAGTCTTGTAAGAGGATTTATTAAATAAATTTCTTTTAAAATTTCTAAATTATTAGCAATATCAATATTAATATCGAATCCATCAAAATCCCATATTATATTTTTAATCATATTACCTCTTTTCCATTAATTAATTTTATCATAAAAAAAATGAATTAATTAGATATAATTCTAAAAAATTCACTTAATAATTAATTTTATTTCATCATTTCATAACTTCCAGTTATTACAGGTAATTTTAAAGTATCAAGAACTCTTTCAAGAAGAATACCCTCTCGTTTGGGATAATCAAATCCATAACTTGCTTTAATACCATTTGTAATAAATTGTACTCCTTTTTCAAGAGAAATTGGTAAACTATCCCCTTGCAAAATTGAACCAATAAGCACACTTGTAAATGCATCACCTGTCCCTGGATAAGAAGCTGGGATATATGTACAACTTACTTTCCAAAACACATCATTTTCGCGATTATAAGCAATTACACTAGTTTTTTTACTTTTCTCCATATTTGGAACACTTGTTAATACTACTATTTCAGGTCCCATTTTTGAAAGTTTTTTTAACCATAATTTAATTTCTTCTTCAGAAATATCAAATGTATATTCTTCATTTAATAAATAGCATGCTTCAGTAAAATTAGGAGTAATAATATCAGCCTTTTTTATTAACTCTCTCATAGAATCTACCATTTCATCATCCATTGTTTGGTAAAGCACTCCGTCATCACCCATTACAGGATCAACTACTACAAAATTATCTTCATTTGAAAAAATATCAATTGCATTTGAAACTATTTCAATTTGACGTACTGAAGCTAAAAAACCACTATAAATACAATCAAATGATAACTCAATTTCTTTCCAATGATTAATATAATTACTCATTGAATCTGTTAAATCAACTAATGTGAAATTTTCAAATCCTCCAGTATGCGTTGAAAGAACTGCTGTAGGAACAGGGCAAACTTGAACTCCCATAGTAGAAAGAACTGGAATTATAGCAGTTAATGATGCTCTTCCAAACCCCGATAAATCGTGTATTGCAGCTACTTTTTTAACTGGATTTATTTTCTTCATAGATAACCTCCTAAAGATTTTTAAAATTACATATTTCATTATAGATATTATTCATTGCAATAGTAGCTTTTTCTTTAATAAATATATCAGAAACAATATTTGTATATTCAGATTCATCAATATTTATTTCAATAACAAAAGCTCCATTTTGTTTTGCTATATTTGGTATCATTGATGCAGGTTGTATTTTCCCTGTCGTACCTACAATTAAAAAAACTTCTGCTCTTAAAGCTTCGGCAAAGGATTTTTCGTATATACCTTCATTTAACGATTCACCAAAAAAAATAAAATCAGGTTTTAAAACTCCACCACATTTTTCACAATATGGCGGTAAATTTTCAAGCATTTCTTCCGTTACTTTATACTTTTTTTTACATTTTAAACAAATAGCTTCTTTTGAATTTCCATGAAATTGAAATACATTTTCACTTCCTGCTTCTTTATGAAGATTATCAATGTTTTGAGTAATGATTGAATCTATATAATTTTCTTTTTCCATTTTTGCAATTATTTCATGTGCTAAATTTGGAATTTTATTTTCAAAGGTTTTATAAAAAACTTCAACTGAAAATTCCCAAGATTTCTTTGGAAATCTATAAAAATAATTAATATCCAAAAGACTCATATCATATTTACTCCAAAGGCCATTTTCCCCCCTAAAAGGTGGAATCCCACTTTCTACAGATATACCTGCACCTGTAAATACCGAAGTATACTTTGAGTTTATTATAATTTCAGCTATGCTTTTATAATCCAACATTATCTTACACTTAATTCTACTATCTTAACAATTACTTCTACTGCTTTTTTCATAGAATTTGTTGGAATAAACTCAAACTTACCATGAAAATTATGTCCTCCTGTAAAAATATTTGGTGTAGGAAGCCCCATATATGAAAGTCTTGAACCATCAGTTCCACCTCTTACAGGTACAATAATTGGTTCAACACCAACTTCTTCCATTGCATTTTTTGCATTTTCAACAATATGATATACAGGCATTATTTTTTCTTTCATATTGAAATAAGAATCAGTAAGTCTCAATTCTACAGTTCCATCTGGATATTTTTTATTTAAATAACTTACAGCATTTAACATTAAATCTTTCCTAAAATTAAATTTATCCATAA
>JAUCFZ010000210.1 GCA_030377915.1 Clostridiaceae bacterium HSG29 | reverse complement strand
CACAGTATCTAAATGCATAAACGCACGAGTCTTAGGAATATCAAATGCTAAAACTGTTTCAAAAGATTGATTTCCATTAAGAATATTTTTTGCTAATTTATCAATAGATTTTGCATCAGTTCGTTGAGATATTCCAATAGCTATTACTTTTGGACTTATTATTAACTCATCTCCACCTTCTATTGCACTGCTATAATCTCTATCATACCATCTCGGGATATCCATTTTCTTAAATTCAGGATGATATTTAAATATATAATCTGCAAATATAGTCTCTCTACAACGAGTAACTGTTCTCATTTTATTTAATGATATTCCAGTTCCCATTGTTGCAAAAGGATCTCTTGTAAAATATAAATTTGGCATTGGATCAGTTACAAAATAGTAATCATCATGTACATAATCACCTAAAGAATCTTTTATATATGGTCCTATTTCCTCTTTTCTTACTCCAGCAATCATTTTATCTACTAATTCTTTTGTCGAATCAAAACTTTTAAAATATTTTGTTAAAGCTTTCTTTCTACCTAAACTTTTAACACGAGTTTCATCAATAAATTGCTTAATAAATTTAGTTCGTATTTCTTCATCTTCTAAAGTTTCAGCAGCAAGTTCTTCTAAATAGTATACTTCTACACCGCAATCTTTAAATGTCTGAGCAAAGAAATCATGCTCCTCTTGAGCAACTTTTAAATAAGGTATATCATCAAATAATAATCTATCCATTAAAGCTGGCGTTAAATTTTCAACTTCCTTACCGGGTCTATGAAGTAAAACTTTTTTTAATCTTCCAATTTCTGAATTTACAAATAATCCGTTTGAATCAGTCATTATCATAACACCTCCAATATCTTCTATAACACTACTCTCTTACTAATGGTAATACCATACATCTTGGTCCACCATGCCCTCTTGATAATTCAGAACTTGAAATAATATCAACAGATATTCCTTTTCTTTTTAATAAATCATTAGTTACATGATTTCTAGCATTAGCTACCACTTCGCCTGGTCCAATAGCTAAAACATTTGTTGCATTACTCCATTGTTCACGTGAAGCATCTATTCCTCTATAACCACCGCATCTAATCAATTCAACATATTTCAATTTCAAATACTTCGATAAAATTCTTTCTAATGTCAATTGTTCTTCCGTAAAAATCATATTATCTTTTGAATCTTTTTGTATTGAATAAATTTTTAAAGCTCCTTCAATATCTGGATCAATTAAAAATGCTTCTTTATCAATCATAGTAAAGACAGTATCTAAATGTAGAAATTGTCTTCCTTTTGGAATTTCAAATACTAATATAGTCTTAATACCATTTTCATCATTTAATAACCTTTTTGCTAATACATCAATAGCCTCAGGTTCAGTTCGTTTTGAAATACCAACTACCACAACTTCTTCACTTAAAACAGCAATATCTCCACCTTCTAAAATAAATTGGTCTTTAGGTTCATACCATTTTGAAATTTCTTCATTTTTAAAATCTGGATGATATTTTAAAATATAACTTGTAAAAATGCTTTCTCTACGTCTAACCATACTTTTCATATTGCTTACAGCTACTCCATTTGCAATTGTTGAAAATGGATCTCTTGTAAAATATAAATTTGGCATTGGATCAATAAGAAATTGATCATCATCATTAGTATAATCACTTAATGTATCTTTTTTAGATATTGTAACAGTATCAGATCGTACTCCTTGTATCATTTCATCAACCATTTCACCTGCATCATCAAATGATAAGAAATACTCTTCTAATGCTTTTCTCATATTTTTACTATCTGTTTTTGTTCCTTTAACAAATTCAGTAATAAATTGATTTTTTATATTTAAGTCCTTAATTGATTCAACAACTAAATCCTTTAAATATAAAACTTCTACACCTTTAGATTTTAATAAATTTGCAAAATCATCGTGTTCTTTTCTTGCCATTTCTAGAAAAGGAATATCATCAAATAATAATCTTTCCATTAATTCCGGTGTTAAATTTTCAATTTCTTTTCCAGGTCGGTGCATTAGTACTTTCTTAAGTTTCCCAATTTCTGAATTAATTAACAAACCTTTTTTGCCAATCATCTTCCACCTCTCTCTAATTTACAATTGCTTTTAACATTACGAGTTTTATTAAAGTGATTATATATCATTTTCAAATTATACACAAGTACCTATTTTTCAACGTTTCTTCAACAATGCATATTTTTTAAAATAATGAATATTCATACATTTTGAATTTCT
>JAUCFZ010000209.1 GCA_030377915.1 Clostridiaceae bacterium HSG29 | reverse complement strand
GCAGTAAAATATCATCATTTAGAACAATCTCTTGAATTACTTAAAAATTTTATTGATGAAAATACCATAATTGTCTCATTAATGAATGGAATTGATAGCGAAATAATTATCGGAGAAAAATATGGCATTGAACATCTTGTACATGCATTTGTTATTGGAATTGATGCTGTTAGGGAACAAAATATTCTCAATTTTGAAGCAAATGGCACAATTATTTTTGGAAATGAAAATGGTAAAGAAGATTCTAAAACTGATTTTATAAAAAATTTATTTAATGACACAGGTATAGACTATAAATTAAGCGATGAAATCCTTAAGAAACTCTGGTGGAAATTTATGGTAAATGTTGGTATTAATCAAGTTTCTTCCATATTAAATGCACCTTATGGCGTTTTTGTTAAATGTAAAGAAGCTACAAATTTAATGGAAGAAGCTATGAAAGAAGTTATTGAATTGTCAAAAGCAATGAATGTTAATTTAGAAGATTCAGCAATTGATGAATTTAAAGTATTTTTAAATAAACTTAAGCCAGAAGGTATTACATCAATGCTACAAGATGTTAAAGCAAAAAGAAAAACTGAAGTAGAAATGCTTTCTGGAAAAGTTATAGAATTCGGAAAAAGATATAATGTTGAAACACCAATAAATGATTATTTATTTAAAATGCTTAAAACTATCGAGTTTATCAATAAAGTATAAACTTAAAATCAAAAAAGATTGGATTTTTCCAATCTTTTTTGCTAATTTCTATTTCATTTCTTTTAATACTTCCATTAAAAATTCATATACATTTTTAACTGAAGATATGCTAACATGCTCATTTGGTGTATGAACATCATACATATTAGGGCCTATTGAAACCATATCAATATCTCCAAGTTTCTCTTTTAAAAATCCGCATTCAAGCCCTGCATGAATCGCATCTACTTTTAATTCACCATTAAATTTTTTACTATAGATTTCCTTCATCAAATTTCTAATATACGATTCCTTTTTAAATTGCCACTCAGGATATTCTGCAGTTAATTTGTGATTTGAATTAGTTAATTCTGTTAAACGCACAATTCTATTAACAATTTCAAATTTTAACGAATTAATTGAGCTCCTAATTGCACTATTTAAAAATATACCATTTTCATTTGTTTTTATTACTCCAACATTACTTGAACTTTCAACTAATCCTTCAATGTCTGCGCTCATTGTTTGAATTCCCTGAGGTATTAATCTAATTAATGAAATTAAATCTTTCTTGTTTTGAGTTGAAATAATTTCTTTCTTTTCATCAACTAGTTCATATTCAATCAATATAAATTCATCAGAAGTTTTGAGTTCGTTTTTAATATCACCACTAATATCATTAATTATTTCTTCAAATTTTATATTATCATTAAAACTTAATAAAACCTCACATCGCTTTGCAATGGCATTCATTTTTTCTCCACCATTTATTTCAGAAACTCCAAATTCAATTTCATCATCAATTTCACTCAATACTCTTCCCATTAGCTTAATTGCTGAAGCTCTTTTTTTATCTATTTCTATACCAGAATGACCTCCTAAAAGACCATCAATAAAAATCCTATAATTATATTTAAACTCATTTTTTTCATATTTAATTGGTAAAGAAATTTCACTTCTAGCACCACCAGCACATGAAGCCAATAAAACTCCTTCTTCTTCAGAATCAATATTAATTAAAATATCTCCTTTTATAGTTCCTTTTTCAAGACCCATTACACCTTCCATGCCTGTTTCCTCATTTGTAGTAGCTAATACAATTAATTTAGGATGCATAATTTCATCAGAATCAAGAATAGCCATTGCCATAGCAATTGCAATACCATTATCAGCACCTAGAGTTGTTCCTTTAGTTCTAATCATATCGCCATCAATATAAATATTTATTGGATCTTTTTCAAAATCAAATTCAACATCTTTCTCTTTTGCACATACGATATCCAGATGTCCTTGTAAGATAACTGTTTTCGCATTTTCATAACCTTCAGATGCATCTTTTTCAATTACTACATTTAATGAGTCATCTTGCTTAACTTTTAAATTTCTTTCTTTAGCAAAATTTACTAAATAATCACTTACTTCTTTTTCATTTCCAGATCCTCTAGGAATCTGAGTTAATTTTTCGAAATAATAAAATACTTTCTTAGGTTTTATTCCATCTAACACATTATTCATTTTAACTCCTTTCACAATATGGATTCATTTTTATTTCAGTACTAAACATATAAGGATAAGA
>JAUCFZ010000208.1 GCA_030377915.1 Clostridiaceae bacterium HSG29 | reverse complement strand
AATAATTTGTATATATGAATACATTAAAATAAATGATAATTATAAAAAAGAATTATTGAAATTATCTACTATCGATCACCTTTGCGGAATATATAATAACCGATATTATAAACAAAGAATTGCCGAAGAAATTTCTAAAGCCAGAAGAATTAATTCTAAAATTGGACTTCTAATTTTTGACATTGATAATTTCAAAAAAATAAATGATACATACGGACATCATGAAGGCGACTTAATTTTAAAAAAATTATCAGAAGAAATTTCGAAAATAATTAGGACAGAAGATGTTTTTTGTAGATACGCCGGTGATGAATTTATAATTATTATTACATACTACAATAATCCTATTTCAAATAAAATTATTGCTAGAATTAATAACTTATTAAATAAAATAAATACAGAAAATAGTTTAACTGTTGACTCACGCCTTAATATTTCAGCCGGTTTATCAATATATCCAGATGATGCTCAAAATGAAATCGAATTATTTAAAAATGCTGATCATTCTCTTTATGAATCAAAAAAACATGAGGGTACAGTTTTCACTTCCTTTAGTAATCTTATTCAATAAAAGTATATCAATTACTGTTTAATACATCAAAAAAACAAAACCCTGCAAACTTTTAATTACTAAAATTTGTAGGGGTTTGTTTTTATTTTTTTTGATTTCTATAATTTATTAAATGAATTTTATTATTTTGCTAGTAAGCGTGTTTTTATTAACTCCGCAAAAATTTCCACACCTATCTCTAAAATTTCGTCATTATAATCATACATTGAATTATGAAGCGGAATATTCTCTAATGGAATATCACTTTTACCACTTCCAATTAAAACTAAACAACCAGGGATATAATTCAAAAACCTTCCAAAATCCTCGGAAGCCATCCATGTTTCACAATTTAAATTCACTTTTTTCTCACCAACAATATTCTTTGCTGCTTTTCCAATAGTATTAACACACTTTTCCCAATTAATTGTAGGAAAAAACTCATGAGTATAATCCACTTCAAATCCAGCACCATTCATTTCACAAATACCCTTGCAAATAGTACGCATTCTTGTTTCAATAAGCTCTTGCATTTCAACACTACAACTTCTAGTATCTCCTAATATTTCTACATTAGAAGGAATTGCATTATGAATGCCATCTGTATGTATTTCTGTGCATGAGACAACCGATGGATCTAACGGATTCGAACTTCTAGATACAATTGTCTGTAATCCAATAATAATCTGTGCAGCTGTTACAAGTGGATCAATTCCTAAATGTGGACTTGACGCGTGAGAACCTTTACCCTTAATTCTAATAGCAAAATTATCTTCACTTGCCATTATCCCACCTACTCGAGTATGAACATGCCCTTCTTGAATAAATGGAGCATTATGAAACGCATAAATTTCATCAACAGGAAATCTATCAAATAAGCCATCATCAATCATTCTTTGTGAACCTTTCCCTGGTTCTTCAGCCGGCTGAAAAATAAATCTAACAATTCCACTAAAATTTTTTCTTTCAGTTAATACTTTAGCAACACCTAACATTGTTGTTATATGACCATCATGACCACAGGCATGCATTTTTCCAGGTATCTTTGATGCATAAGGGATAAGCCCTATTTCCTGCATATTAATTGCATCTATATCTGCTCTAAGTCCGATTATTTCTTTCCCATCTCCAATTTTTAATGTTGCCACGATACCCGTTCCGCCGATATTTCTATGAACTTCTAAACCCATCTCTATTAATTTTTCAGCAATGAAATCCGATGTTTTATTTTCCTCAAAAGCACTCTCCGGATACATATGAAGCTCATGCCTCCACTCTTTAAGTTGCTTTATAAATTTTTTTTCCATACTAAATTCCCCTTCCTAATAACACAATAGATTCTCTTTATAATGCATACACTGAATTCTTTCATTTATCTATTTTATACATTTATTTCTCTCATGTTAATTCTAGTGAACTTAACACTAACATTAATAAGCATTATTCAAATCTTCATAATAATGTCCATTCTCTATTATTCATCTAAAATATCACCTAAATAATCATAAAACAATTCTCCCATCCGATCGCCAAAACCCCATCCAATAACCATTGAATCATCCATTATAGATTGACATTTTAAATAAAATATCTCTTCTAAATCATTTTTAACAATTAATTTTAATGCCTTTTCAAATATTCTAGCAATATTATTATAAAACTTTTCATCAATATCTCCATATGAATTTGTAAAATCAATACCGTTTTGAACATAACATAAAA
>JAUCFZ010000019.1 GCA_030377915.1 Clostridiaceae bacterium HSG29 | reverse complement strand
CATCAAATATTTCTAATTCAGGATCTTGAACTCCTAACCATGTAATTCCATCTTTTAATTTTAGTTTTTTCATATTTTCTCCTTTAAATGATTTTATTTATCTCCATACATATTATATAACATTTTTTAATAATTCCTATATATATTAAAAATTTATTTGACAAAGATTAAATTTACTCATAAACTTAATATACAAACTATATAAGGAGGGAAAATGAAAAAATATGAATGCGAACCTTGTGGTTATGTTTATGATCCAGCATTAGGCGATCCAGATGGTGGAATAGCACCAGGAACAGCTTTTGCAGATATTCCTGAAGATTGGGTTTGCCCAATTTGTGGAGTCAGCAAAGACTTCTTTGTAGAATTATAAAATATAAGCCCCTCATAATGAGAGGCTTTTTTTTATTAATTCTTCTAAGCGTCTTTAACATTCCATTCTTTCCATACATTACCAACTAAATCTGGACCTGGTTTTAAAGTTTTCTTCCCTGGTTCCCATCCAGATGGAGTAGCTTCAGTACCTTTTGCTTCTCTAACTAATTGGAATGCCTGAACTTGTCTAAGTGTTTCAGATACATTTCTTCCTACTGGAGGAGTTAATACTTCATAACCTTGAATTATTCCGTCTGGATCAATTAAGAAACGTCCACGCATTTCTACGCCAGCATCTGCATTATATACACCATACATATCGCCAACAGTTCCACCTTGATCAGATAACATAGGATAAGGTATTCCACCATCAACCATTTTGCTTAATTCATTATCATTCCACATTTTATGAACAAATACACTATCTACACTAACAGATAATACTTCTACACCTAAATCTACAAATTCTTGATATTTATCAGCAACTGCTGATACTTCAGTCGCTCAGACAAAAGTAAAGTCTCCAGGATAAAAACATAATACTACCCATTTTCCTAAAAACTCTTCTAAAGTGAAATTTTTAAATTCACCTTTATGATAACCTTGCAATTCAAAATTTGGTGCTTTACCGCCAACTTTAACCATATTAACTTCCTCCTTATAATTATTAACATCTTCTTTAATTTCTACTTTTTTTACTACTACTTCTTTTACTGGACTTGCACAACCAGCTTTAAATGGTTTTGCCATGAATCACCTCTCTTTTCTTCTTTGTAATGATTTCATTTTTATTATAATTACATTTTAAGTCTTTGTCAACAAAAAAATGTTTTTTATAAAGACTCTAAATAATTAACTTCCTTATTTGTTTTGATTGCATATTCTATCTCTGATTTTGTACTTGATCCGATATATCCATTTTTATTAATTACAAATATTTCATCTGCTAAATCTATTTTCCTTTTATGAAGATCATCTAGCATTACTTTTATTTCGTCAGTAAGTACAGTTTTATATTCACCATCAGCATGCCCAAATAATCCTACTGAAATAACAATATTTCCTTCAAGAGTTAATCTTTTATTTTCATTAATAAACTCATCTTTAAATTTTGTACTTCCACATAATGTTATTACTTTATATTTACACATATTTTCCCCTTTCACACATCTATATTTATACCAAATATAAAAAAAAATAATCAAAAAAAATAAAAAAATTTCAACAATATAAATATAAGAAATCTTTATATTGTTTTGATTAGTATTTTTAGTTCTCTGTGAAATTTCTTTGGCTATTAAATGAAATTAAAACTTCTGATTGAATACAATATTAAAACAGGACAAATCAAAGTCTTTTATGGTAAAATATTTATAACGATTATTAATTATTCAAACTAAAGGATGTGTAAAATGTCAAATAATACAAAATCATCTTATGATGAACATCTTGAACTTTTAAAATTGCAGAATAAAATTGAATCCCTAGAAAAAGAAATCGATGTTCTAAAAAACTATCAAGATAATACTAATAGCTTTAAAAATGCTTTGACGGATATTGTCGTTAATGCTTCTTTTATAAGCATTATATGTACTGACGAAAATAGAATTATTACTCATGCTAATCAACAAAGTGCTAATCTTCTTGGTTACAATAATGCTAATGAACTTATTGGTAGAAGCACGAAAGAATTTTATATAAGTATAGAAGAATTTGAAAAAAATAATAAGTATTATTTGATGGAATTTAAAAATAGTAAAATTATCACTTTTAACCAACAGCACAAACACAAAAACGGAAATTTAATTTGGTTAAAAATATATTGTAGGGCTGTTGATATAAATACTCCTGCTGATTTATCTAAGGGAATTATTTGGATAGCACAAGATATAACCGAACAAAAAAATGCACTCACGAATTTAAATATTGCTCATAGAGAATTAGAATCTATTTTCAATAATAGTTCAGTTGGTATAATAATGTTAAAAAATGGTAGAACAATATATCGTGCAAATGAAAGAGCTGCAGAAATAATAAATAGTAAAAATGCAGAAGAATTAATTGGAATGTCAGCTTCAAAATTTCATTTATCAGAGAAAAAATTCAATGAATTTGGTGAAAAATATTATGACAACCTATTAAACAATAGCATGCTAACAGTTGATTATCAAGTTAAGACGTTAGATGGTGTTCCAATTTGGATTGCAATTTCAGGAAAAGCTATTGATACAAATATTCCTCCAGACTTGAATAAAGGAGTTATTTGGGTAGTACAAGATATTAATGATCGAAAAAAACTTGAGCAAAAGCTTTTAATAACTGCAACAAAAGACTCACTAACAGGCATCAACAATAGACATCATTTTATGGAATTAGGTAAAAGAGAATTTGATTTACGATCACGTAATAAACAAGCTCTTTCAATACTTATGCTAGATATTGACCATTTTAAAATAGTAAACGACAACCATGGTCATGCCTATGGTGATAAAACTCTCATCCATTTCACAAAAAATTGTAGTTTGAATTTAAGATTAACAGATACCTTTGGACGACTTGGTGGAGAGGAATTTGCAATATTATTACCAAATACAAAATTAGACGCTGCAACTAAAATCGCTGAAAGGATTAGATTGTTTATAGAGCAAAGCAATTCTAATGGATTTCCTTCTATAACTGTTAGTATTGGAATTGCAACTGCAGATGAGAACGATACTATAGATACACTTCTTAACAAAGCTGATATAAAACTATACCAGGCAAAAGAAAATGGACGGAATCAAGTTATCTATTAATCGCACCATTATAGAGTCATAAAATATTGTTTAAAAAACCTGAAATGAATCTATATCTTATGTGTGTAAATAATATTTACAAGCAATATGTGTATTGCCTTAATTCTCATATTTTTTCAATTTAATAAAGTTACCTGGTCCTGTTGCTGTATCACAAGGTATCCAAATTTTGCTGCAAATACTCGTGTTCGATAACTAAATTCACCATTATAAGTTTCATCAGTAAAAAAGATGAACCTAGAATAATTTGCTAATCTATGATAATATAAGCATTCAAAGAATATAAAACAAATATAAAATAATGACACAAGGAGAAAACAAATGAATCAAAGTTATGCGTATATATCAGCAAATATTTTATCACTAATTATGATTGCGGTTACAATAAGTATTGTATATAAACGAAATCAAACAAAAGGGGCTAAAAATCTAATTCTTATATTGTCATTAATTCTTATTGGAAATTTTTGCAGCTTTATGGAAGGAAATGTTCTCAGTTTTGAGGCAAAACATTTATGGAGAAACTTAAGTCAAATTGGATTATTCATTTTACCATCATCCATCTATGCATTTACAATAGTGTACACAAACGAGAAAAAAAATTTCTTTAAGAAATTAGTATTTGTAAATTTTATTTTTGCAATTGTATCCGTACTTTTAATTTTTACCAATGATTTTCATCATATTATGAGAACAAGTGTTGAGCTTATTGAAGGAAGTGGTGGAGTTTCATTAAAGGTACATCAAACATTAATAGGAAAAATATTTGTAACATTGAATACACTTATTAGTTTAATATCATTATTCAAAATATGGATTTTCATGAAAACAAGATCTAGTAATATGAAAAATCAAGTGAGATTAGTATTTATTGGTTTTTTGATTCCAATTGCTTATACCTATGGGAAAAGTGCTATAGTAAAAATTACAGGATTTATTATACCAGGTTCAACTAGTTTTTTAATTGGAATTGTCCTTATTCTTATTGGAATGTATAAATATGATTTTATGACTATATCACCAATTGCCAGAGATTGGGTTATAGATGAAATCAAAATGGGAATGTTATTTTTTGATCCAGATGGTAATATTGTAGATACAAATAAAAGCGCTAAAAAAATATTTGGAATAGAAAATAATGAAATTACAGAAAAAATAAAAAATGAGTACCCAATATGGCAGCAGAAATTAATGGATAATGAAGATACCACAATAGAGGTTTGTATAGAAACTAAACTATTTGGTTATAGAAATTATGGTATTACTATTCATCCTCTAAAAAATAAAAATAAATCATTAGGGACAGTTAACTTAATTCAAGATATAACCAACGAAGTACATGAAAGAGCAAGATTAATTGATAAATCTGAAAGAGATAGTATGACTCAAATTTACAATAAAATAGCATTTAAAAAGAAAGTAAATGAAATACTTACTGCTAATAATGATGAATATATGAAATATTCATTGTTAATTATTGATATCGATAATTTTAAAACGGTAAACGATACCTATGGGCATAAAGTTGGCGATGATGTTATAGTTGAAGTTGTTAAATTAACTAACTTACTTAGTCGGAAAGATGATCTGGTTGGAAGACTTGGTGGAGATGAATTTGCAATGTTTCTTCTAAACTGTGATGAAACTTTAAATAAAGCAATTGCTAATCGTATACAGAAATCAGTTACTGAACATAAATTTGTAATTGATGAAAATGAATTATATATATCAGTAAGTATTGGTGGTGTCACAGATCAATCTACTACAATTCATTTTGATGATTTATATATTAAAGCCGATAAAGCATTATATAATGCTAAGGAATTAGGTCGAAGAAGATTTGTTCAATACAAAAATAAATAAAAATGTGATGTTATTAGTTTATTCATTTGAACTTGTAAGTAATTCTTACAAGTTCAAATATTAATAATTAATACCTCGCACCATTTAAATTTAACTCTTTTGATTCTTATTAATTTCAATTTTAACGTTATGATCTTTTTTATATCCATTAAGCTCACTTACCACACCAGTAATTGCATTAGTAAGTATTTTTTGTACAAATGGAACCATTTGAATTTCTTTATTATCAATAAACAATTGAATTTTCTCTGAGGAAAAAATACAATCACTTCTTTTCTTTTCACCCTTAATTATCATTTTACAAAGTGTTTCACAATCATAACCACACATTCTACAACAATCAGGTTCAAAATTTGGTAACAATTCAAATACATTTTTTTCAATAAAATCAACTATTTTTTCAGTCTCTTCAACACCATTAATCACTTCTATTCCCTTATATGAAAGCATTTCAGTAGATATCCTACCAGAAATTAAACATACTGTCTCATCTAATTTTTTCTCTATACCATCAATATCTTTAGCCGCAATTATTTTAGGTGCATTTATTTCCTCAACACCTTCTAATATTACATAATCGTGGTCATAATGCCTTAAAATATCATGAATATCCATTTTATATTGATATAATATATCAGTTTCATATAAACCTCTTGCTGTAACTAATTCCGACCCTGCTTCTTTATGTCTATAAGTATTTTTTCCTTCTGAATCCATCGCAAAATCTCTATAATGAATATCTTTCACAGTGCCTACAGAATAATTTCTTCTTTTTAATTCTTTAATAATTGCCTCAATAGTTGTTGTCTTTCCCGACTTAGTAAAACCTATAACAGAGAATACTTTCATGTTCAACTCCTTTTATTTAAAATAACTAAATACTATTAAACTTGATAATACTATAATACTGAATATTAAAATAAAATCTTTTAAAGAAAACTTCAATTCATAAATACTTGTTCTTGTAAGATATTTTCTAAATCCACGCGCTTCAATTGAAGCAGATAATTTTTTTGATTTATCAATAGTAGAAATAACTACTGGCATTAAAGTAATTGATACTAACTCTAATTTCTTCTTTAATTTTAGTTTTCTAATATCAATACCTCTAATTTGAATTGCAATAAAAGTATCTTTTATTTCTTCAGATAAAATAGGTATAAATCGTAAACCTATACAAACCATAAATGCTAACTCATACGGTATTTTACATTTAAGTAAACCTTGTAATAGGACAACACTACTAGATGTTGATAAAATAAGTGCTGATGAAATAATTATTAACATCCTTAAAATATATTCGATTCCTTTTATTAATCCAATATCCGTAAGTAAAGTGATTTTAAAAACAGAAATTAAAATAGCTCCTTCACTGTTAAATATGCTTTGGATTATTACAATAACAAAAATCATTTGAAATAATCTTTTAAATTTCTTAATCACAATATATAAATTTACTTTAAATCCTACCGTAAATAGAATCGAAATTGATAAAACATATGATAAAAATTTAATATCATTAATTAAAATTGCTAATGTTGATATACACATAACAATAAATATTTTTACTCTTGGATCAATATTCTCTTTTTTAAGAACAATACTCATCTTTTATCACCCTGCCATTTTCAAGCATAATTATTCTATCTGAAAGTTTATCTACAAATTCTAAATCATGGCTTATCATTAAAATACCAACACCATCATTTTTAATATTATTTAATAATTTATATAACATTTCTTTTCTTAGCACATCTAATCCTGTAGTTGGTTCATCAAGTATTAAATATTTTGGATTTTTCAAAAAAATTGTAGATAATGCAACTCTTTGTTTTTCTCCATGACTTAAAAGATGACATTTTTGATCTTTAATTTCTTCTAAATCGAATTTTTCTAAAATATGTTCAACTTTTCCATTAATAATATCAATTGAAATACCATTAAATTTCATAGCAAATGATAACTCATCAATAACTGATTCTCCAAAAATTTGTTTTTCTGGATTTTGAAATAAATACCCTATAATATTTCCTACTTCTGATAAATTCATTTTTGAAACATCCCTATTTTCAATGAAAACATTACCAAAATTTGGTGTAATCATTCCACATATTAATTTTGTTAATGTAGTTTTACCTGAACCATTTTCACCTATAATACTAGTAAACATATTATTATCTAAGGACAAATTAAAATTATTAAATAAATTATTTTTTTTATATGAAAAAATTAAATTTGAAATACTAATAAATTTATCATTAACTAACTTCTTCATTATTATACCCCTTGAAATAACTTAAGTTCCCATTTATCAAAGAAAATGTTTTATCAGCAATAACTAAATTTTTAAGGTTATGTTCAACCATAATTATTGTTTTACCCTCATTTTTCAGTATTTTCAATATTTGAAAAATTCGTTCTCTACCTTTTTTATCTACTTGTGACATACATTCATCTAATAATAAAATATTTGCTCCAAGCAATAATACAGAAGCTAAAACTACAATTTGTTTTTCACCGCCAGATAAAAATCTAGGGTTTTGAAAAAGCAAATGCTCTATACTTAATTCTTTTGATATTTGATCAATTTTTTCTAAAATTTCATCTTTTTTAATATTAAGATTCTCCAATCCAAAAGCTAATTCGTCAATAACTAAAGGAAAAATTAGTTGTGTATCTGGATCTTGTCTTACTATAGCAAGTTTTGTAAAAACTTCCTTCTTTTCTATATTATTAAGATTCTCACCATTAATAAAAATATTTCCAGTTAATAAATTAATATCATTACTAATAATTTCTTTAGAAATAATTCTAAACAATGTAGATTTTCCACATCCACTTAATCCTGTTATTACTGAGATTTCATTTCGCTTAAATTCTACATCTATATTTTTCAAAATTATTCTATTTTCATTTTTATTATAAGTAAAATTCAAATCAGAAATTTTAATCATTATATTACTCCTTCAAATCAGAGCTAATAGCATACTTACACCAATATTGACTAATACTATCTTTAGATATAATCATTTGTATTGGGCCTTTTCCTCCATCTTCCATCGACTTTATAATTTCTCCATCTCTTTTATAAGTTAGATATATATTATCATCTTGAATTAATTTCTTAATATCTACCATTACTACATACCCATCAGTTGATGTAACCTCTAAAGCTGAAAAATCATTATAATTAGTATCCAATGAATCATACACTTTTTTTAATGAAATCCCTGTATACATATGTTTTACTGCCTCTTTACCATTAGTTTTTAAATTTGCCTCAAAATCTACCGATCCAAATTCTTTGAGTTCTAATAATGTAAATGTTTTGATTTCTTCAGAATTAATCTTTATAATAAATTTTGCATCATTATTAAGTTCAACTCTTTTATCTAGGTTTTCTTTATTTAATGAATATGTTACAGCCATAATAGCAATTAGTACTATTAAAATTCCTATAATAATAATTTTTTGTTTATTCATATAATCCTCCATCAAATATCACATATGGTACAAATAAATCTTCAGCTCTAAATTCACCATGAGTACCTTTATCTAAAAGATCATGCATTCCATGATCAGCAGTCATTATAATTTTACCATTCCAACCACTTGATAATTCCTCAACATATTTATCTATTGTTTTAATATAATCAATTGTTTTAGAATCAGTTGCTCCATATTTATGTCCATTATCATCAAATCCATGAAAATGCACTAAAAAAAGACTAATATTGTCTCTTTTATCCATTTCCTTAATAGCCGATTCAAATATTTCATCATCAGTATATCCGTTTTCATTTTTATCTAAATTTAATATTGTTTCTACAGATAAATCTAAAATTTTAATATTTCCTTCAATCAATAATGCATTAGCAGTTGAATCAAAAATGCTTGGCACCAATAATTTTCTATAGTCTCTATTAAGAATACCATTTTCAATTGGCGTTTTACCTGTTATCATAGCAGCATAACCAGCATTTGTTACAGGTTTAAATACTGAAGTTGCTTTTTTTACATTATCAATATTGCTAATTACTAAATCAGGATATTTTTTTAAAATAGTTTTATATTGAAAATATGAAATACCATCAATAAATAAAATCATAACTGGAATATCTTTTTCAATATAATATAATGAATCAGAATATACATCCATTATAGATATAGCTGGATAATTTTCCATTACACCTTTAACATCATTTATTACTTTACTATTCTTTTTATCAATATAATTAACTTTCGAGCCATCTATTACTAAATAACCTTTATCACTTTTAAGATATTCATGATTTCCTTCACTGCTCATTAATAAAAATTTAATATCATCAAGATCTAAATCATTAAAAGCTATAATTTCTTTCTTTTTCATAACTCCTAATTCATTATTATCTTTTTTTGTTACACCATCTAAATGAAAATAAATCGAACTTTTATTTAGTAATAGTTCACTAATATCATAATGTATTGTTTCATCATTTTTAATAATATTAAAACCAAATTCATAATTTATTTCATCAGTATCATTTGCAACTATTATCTTTTTAATATTTTTGATTTTACTATTTACAGGATGTTTCTCTGAATAGTAACACCATCCATTAACTTCATTATAAAATAGATAAGTATCACTTATAGAATTACTACTGAATTTATTTGAAAAACCATCTAACGCGACTAAATATATATTATTTTGGTGATATACTGAATCAAATAAATTTACAATATTCTCAAAATCATAAGCACTTACTTTTTCTCCATTAACTTCAATATCTTCAGTCTCTAAAGATGTAATTAATTTATTAAAATCAATATTTTCTTTAATATCACCCGAAATTAAAATATTTCCATATTCAACTTTCGCTTCACTACAACTACATAATAATAAAGAAAATAAAACCAACATTATTAAAAAAATATTTCTATTATTCATCATATCTCCATTCCAATTTTTTTAATTTTAAAGAATATTAAATACGCAATTAATCCACCTATGCCACCTGATATACTTGCACTTGATAAACTAAACATTAGTGGTACAATAGGAAGTCTAAAGAAAACTAAATTTGATAAATAAGTTCCACTTATATTTGCAATAGCTCCGCATAAAAAAAACATAATTGGTGTTTTTATATTTTTTCTAGTAATTATTAAAAAAATATCTATCATTATTCCAGGAAGTGCATAAGTTAATAAACTTATAAATCCATGTGTTCCAAAAGTTCCTGAAATCATAACTATAATTGCTTGAACTAAAGCGATTAATGTAGCTGTACCTCTTCTATCAATTAAAGCAGCACCCACAACAATCCATAACATATAAAAACCGCCAGCTAATGCTCCACCAGGAATCATTAACGGGCCTGTTATCATATGAATTAGCGGTACTACGACTGGCTTTACCGCCAGTCCTAGTGCTGCTGTAAATGAAATTATTACTAATTCATTTATTTCAAATTTTCTTAAAAATTTATTCATATTATCACCAATACTATTTAATAATCATTTGTTTTAAAGATTTAACCCACATATTTCCTGTTTGATTTTTTACTACTAATTGTATTTGACTCTCATAAGTTAAATTTTCACCATCAACTGATATAGCAACTATTGTTTCATCATCGATATTACCTTTAATCAATTCAACTTCATAACCATCACTAGAAATAAAAGTAATTGCATTATAATCTTCTACTTTTAAAAATGATAATATATCATTAACTTTATAACCAGTCCATTCTTGTGTAGTTTCAGTTCCATCTTTTTTAACTTTAGTTGCTTCAAGCTTTACTTTTTCTAACTTTCTATTAGCTTTCTCACTACCTAAATTAAAATCTCCGTCACTTAACCCTGAAATTTCAATTTCCCATATACTATCGACATCAGAGTTTTCCTCAACTTCTGGAGATACTATTTCGCTATCTTCATTAACAGTTGTAAATTTAAGTACTTCTTTAATACTTGTAGATTTATCAAGAACTTCGCTAAATTTAATTTGATAAGTAGTGTCATCCATTAAGTTTAAAATTCCTTCATTCATTAGATTTCTTTCAACTTGTGCTGAATAACCATCACTAGCAAAAAATTCAATTTTATCTGACGTAATATCTAGAAATGTAACTATTTCTTCAAGACTTGCACCACTTTTATTTCTAACTTTCTTTTGAGTAAATTTATCTTGAAGTAATTTGCCTGTTAAAAATGTTGTATTTCCACATTTTAATGACACTATGTTTTTTACCTGCATTCCAGCTGGCATATCAGGGCTAGTGAATAAAGGAGCATTTTCACCTGTTATTTTAATATAACCATCCATTAATATATCTAATTCTTCTGTTTTTTCAAAATTATCTGTTGCAATAAATTTTACTGAATTACTTGTATTATCTACATATTTTTCAAATAAATCTTTTACTCTAATTGCACTATCAGTTGCATCATAATATGAGTAATCTTCTGTTTCAAGCGATTTTACAGCTTCCTCTAAAATATAATAAACTTGATTTCCATCAACAACATCTTCAACTTCAATATCACTAGAAAGATTTATATCAATTTCGACTAAGTTTATAACCCAATACATAGATCTAACATCATTAATAGCAGTTCTTAATGGCATCTGTGGTTCAAAAAGATTTTCCCCATCAAATTTATATGCTAAAATAATATCTTTACCATCAAAAATTTCTTTTGGAACGTCAATTTCATATCCATCACCAGCAATAAATCTCAAAGAAGCTACTTCATTAATATCTATTCCCATTTCTTCAATAATATTTAATAAACTTGCACCTGTAACTTCAACTTCAGCTGTTTCGCCAGATGATGACAAATTTTTCATTTCAACTGTAGTATTTTCCATTTTATAAATATCATTATATAAAACAGTCTTTTCAATATCATTACTTACTATCTTTAATCCGCCTTCATATGCTAATTCATCACTAACTGTTTCGCCAACAGTTGCACATCCTACCATTAATACAACCACTAAAACTAATAACATTACTAATTTTTTATTACTCATTTGGGCCTCCCTATATTAATTAACTATCAATTCATTTGTCTCTAAACTTAATACACTAAATAAATAATTATTTTATATAAAAAAAGCTTTCCATCTGGAAAGCTTAATACCTTGTATAGTAAATATCTCTACTTGTAGAAAAGATAATTATAACAATTGTACTCTTTTCCACAATGGGAGGCATCATAATTTCTTACAACACCCTGGTTAGCTAATCATAGAATTTTCATTCCTTAGACTAATTAACTTCAGAGACTATTAACTTATAATTAAAAGATAACATAATGCAATATTCAAGTCAATAGAATAATTAATTATTTAACAATGTATTAAAAAGTTGAATTATTCTATTTATCAGTTTATAATTAACTTGCTTAGGAGGATTTTTATGAATAAAATTAAAACTTTAATTGCTACAAATGAATCATTATTTGAAAAATATAATATTTCATTAAATAGCGAAATAACTAAATATAACAGTAGAAGAAATGATGTCTATAAAATAACAACTTTAGACTCGACTATTGTTTTAAAACATTTTTCAAATATGAAATCAAATAATTATAATATGCTAAAAGAAATTAAAATTATAACTACACTAAATAATAACAATATAAATGTTCCAAAAATATTATCTTCTACAAATTCATTTTATATAATGGATCATATTTCAGATATTACTTTATTAAAATACCTAGAATTAAGCGAAAAAAAATCAATTAATAACCAAATTTCTGAGGAAACAAAAATTGTATTAACTAATTTTTTAAAATGGCTTAATAGTTTTTATTCTACTTTATCTTTATCCTTAAATAAAGAGATAATTCTTTCTGATATAAATTTAAGAAATTTTTTAGTTTTAAGTAATAATGAAATTTCCGGAATTGATTTTGAAGCAATCGGAAGTGGTAAAATAATTGAAGATTTAGGCAAAATATGTGCTTATATTTTAACATATAACCCTACTTTTACTGATTATAAATATAACATCATTTCTTTTTTAGAAAATCAAATGATATCAATCTTTAATGTTAATCCTAACCGACTGATTGAAGAAAAAATCAAGCAATTAACTAATCTTAAAATCAGAAGAAAAATAATAAAATAAAAAAATCGTGAGATTATTTCACTTCACATTATGCTATTTATATTTTTGAATATATTCATCTTTTAGCATTGACATTAAATGAACATCGTGAAGTTTTCCATTTTTTCTACAGTTATTTCTTAAAATGCCTTCATATTTAAAACCTAGCGATTTATATAAAAAAGAAGCAGGATTACCAGTATAATGATCAAGATATACTCTTTCAAGATTCCACTCTTCAAAACAAAGTTTCATGATTGCCTCCATTGCTTGCCTACCATAACCTTTATTTCTCAATTCCTGATCTCCAATATAAATTCTAAATACTTCAACTTTCCAACCTTCAATTAAATCTCCTAGAATAATTCTTCCAATTGGTTTTTTAGTCTCTTTAAGAACTATAGTATACTGTCTCTGATTAGGATTATCATCATAATGACTATATGTACGTGCAACTGTTTCATAACTTTGATTTTCAGAAATACTGAAAAATACATTCACCTCAGATGTTAATTCCCATTTGTAAAAAATATCAATATCATCCCATATAGAATTCCTAATAATCAAGTCTTTTGTTTCCATACAATCCTCCTCTATATAATAATTGGTATCATAATTTGTTCTTTTAATTTAACTCTTAATAAGTATATTGTTGGTAAGAAAAGCTACATTATAAATTCAGTGGCTTTCCTAGTATCCCTAATTCTGTTTCTGAAAAAGGTTAGATATACCTTTAACATTAAAACTAAATAAAATTTTGATACTCCCAATGAAAATCAAAATTACAACTATTGGAATAACGCATGAAGTAATAATCAAAACTGCAATAGCATCTAAAAATGCACCAAGCAATTCTTCTCCTTTATTAACAGTTTCATTAACTTTATTCTCTACTTTAGAAGTAACTTTAGATACATAACCACCTAATTTTTCCTTCCAACTTTTATCTTCTGGTACCTCATTATCATTTTCTTCAATATCCTCTTTGTTTTGTTCTACAATTTCTAGATTTTGATTTAATGAAACTTGATAAGATTCATCAATTAAGTTACTTATTTGAATACTTGCAGGAATTGCTAAAAATAAAACAATTCCAAATATTGCCATTTTTATTGCAATATTTAATAAAACTTCTTTCCTAGTATATACATACAAAATCCCCATAAAACATGCAAATGGAATAATATAAGTAAATGATACATAACCAACCACTGCTATTAACATCTTCTCCAATAGAATTGCTGCAAGAATAACAATAAAATATGAAGATAAATTTGCAATTTGATTCGCAATTGGCATAGCCGTATCACCAGGAATCAAAGATAAAGCTGTAGAAGATGTAGCTGCTGCTAACGTAAGTCTCATAACTGTTTCTTTTTTTTCATCTAAAGATTCTATTGTTGATTTATTGAATTCTGGTTTAGTTACGAAATCTGATATGTGAAAAAATGAAACTAATGCAATGATTATTAATATTATCAAAGCTATAATTTTTTTTGTTTTGTTTTCTAGCATTTTATTCCTCCAATTATTTTTCTATAATTCTGCTCTATTAATAATTACAGTATAAGGCTTCCCATCTTTGTTAATAGGCTCTCCCATCGTCCAATATTTTTTCCCGTTTACATTCAAATAAATATATTCTTTATCAAGGAATTTTTCTTTGTATCCATTTTCTCTTATAAACTTTACTGCATTAATGAATTCTTCATCGCTTCTCCAGTTTTCTCTTACTGTATAAGCATGAGGTATTTCTGGCATTGATTTTGCAAATTTGAAACCACCGTTTATTTCTTCATCTATCAAAGCTTTTGACACTTTATCAAATTCTCTTAATTTATCCATTAAATACTAAACTCCTTCACATAATTAAATATATGACTTTTCTGCTTTATTTGTGAAACTTAAAAGTATACCGGTTTTTAATTCAAAAGTCTCAGCTTCAAAAAAACACTTACTATATTGATTTTTTTACTAGAGATTTTGCATTTGCAAAAGTAGTTTCATCATCACCAATAACAATATTCATAGTGTATCCATCATTTCCTTGCATATCTTTGATTAATCCTAAGCTGTAAAATTGCTTCTCCGTATAGAATTCAACAAGTTCATCTCCAACTAGTAAATTCATAACACTTTCTGCAGTAACATTTTCATTAAAAACATCACCAAAATAATATGTATAATTAGATACTCCATCTACACTCCAAAATTCTGATAAATAAAGGATTCCATTTGAAAGAACACCTTCACCGTAACAAATTGTCTTTTCACCAGGATTTTCATTAGGCAAATTTAAAACAGGCGCAGGATATAAATCTTTAAATAATTCATATATTAATTTCTCGTACTCATTAAATAAACTCAATGAATTAATTTGAATATCAGATTTTAAAAGAAAAAATATTCGTGTATAATACCATCTTTGATAAAGATAACCTCGATTGAAACGATTCCATAATAGATTACCAATTTCATAATAATCCTTAACAATAGCACTTAAGTTGTTAAATTTATCTGCAAGAATTATTAATTTTGTTTCATATGAAGAGGTATTTAAATCTTCAACCGTATGTAATTTTCTTTCATCCCATGATAATGCTTTATTTTCAGATACACTACTTACTAAATTAGCTATTTGAGCACCAAATTTATCATTGATATCATCATAGGTAACGCCTGAATCTTCAATAACATCATGTAATAAAGTTGCAATTAAAACATTTTGATCTTCGATACCACTATCTTTCAATGAGTACATTGCACTAAACGGATGAACAATATATGGAATATCAGTTTTCTTTCTATACTCACCTTCATGCATTTTTGTTGCATAAGTAATCGCTTCGTATATCATAGACATGATTAACCTCCCTATTTTACATTTATTACATTTATTAAATTTATAATTAATTATATTACTGGATTATTTAGAATTCCAATAAATAATATTACATCACGATCATATATAACATAAATAAAAGGTCTATCTAATATCATTTCAGCAATATTTTCATTAGGTGGCATAGCTCCAGCTAAATCTATTTGAGTAAATGCTGCTGCTTCAACTCCTTTTTCATCAATTGATATATGTGTATCCTGAGAAATATTAGAAATATATGTAATACCATCACTTATATCTTTAAACTGACTTCCAAACTCAAATGGTGTTTCCATTCCCATATCAATTAACATATCTTTCATTTTACTATTATCATCATAAGAGAATTTTGGAACTTGAAAAATTACTTTACCATAATTATCACTCTCTTTTGTAAGCATTGAAGCAAGTAGTTTCGGAGAAGACACAAGTTCATCTACACTAACTTCCTTATCTGGAAGAACAAACATCATTCTACTGCCACCTTTTAAGTTTAGTGATGCACTTGTGAAATTATCACCACGAATGAACTTCCTAGCATCATAAGTAATATTCATATATTCACATTCAACTTCTTTATCATCTGTTAAATAAAACTTATCAATAATATTAGCATCCTTATTAAATCTATCAGACCATTCATTCTTAAAGTATAGTGTGTTCAATATTGCTAAAATCTGTTCAGAATCAGTTTCAATCTTAGGTGAAATTATCTCATTTGTATTATCATAAACCCAAGCACTCATTAAATCATTTGTTATCTCTTCTTGAAAATCTACATTAAATAAAGATGAATAATAATTCTCTTTAGCATTATTTATAAAATCATCGTGAAATATAGAATCAACACTCAACCATAATGAATTTACAATTTTAAGTTTTTCAATTTCATTGTCTTTATATAATCTTCTAAACATCTTTGCATTTTCTTTGGCTAATTTTTCTTTATTAGGTATTCCAAGTAAATCAAGCATCTCTTCTTCACTTTCTTCACTAGCACCACTAGCTAAAAGTGATAATGACATATATAGACTTATTGGAGAATAACATTTGTTCTTATCAGCTTCATATAATATTCTTGATGCTGACTCATAAGAAAAATTCTCCAACAGCTCTTTATATTCATCATCTATAACATTCTCACTCAATATTAATCGTTTATTATCACGATCATCAAAAGCTACTGATTCAGGATATTCCGCTTTAGATATTAATGCTTCTTCTAATTCAATATTATCCACATTATTAGATGCAATCTTTTCTTGATCATCATTTTTATTACTGCATCCCACCATAAGTATTACTATAATTAAAGCTATCATTACATATAATTTTTTCATATTTACCTCACTATTCTTCAAAAAACTATAAATATATATCATTAAATTTTTCTTTTTCAATTCTTTCTATCAAATCTTTTGGATTAATATCAGAATGAATATTTCTATAAACATTCAATATCGAATCTTTAATAATTTCTCCAAGTAAAATATTATCATTGTTGATTGATAAATAAAACAAATTCATATCAAAATTTCCATCTGCTGTTGGTAATTGATAATTAATATCTAGTTTTTTTGCATTTAATCTTTCATAGAATCTTTCTCTTCTTTGCTGTAATTCATTTTCAGGAATTTCTACTTCCATGAACATTCCAATTTTATTAATCCCAATGATTTCTTTAATTTTATTAAATAGCAAAGTTCCATAACCAGAATTTTGAAACTTCTCTTCAATAGCAATATAATCGAGCCATAATACATTATATTTTTCTATTTCATAAACAAATGCATAACCTATGATTTCTTTAAATATTATATGATTTGCTACAATCAACTTATAATTTTTCCTATTCATCAGTTCTTTTAAATGATTAATATCTTTTCTCTCATTTTCAGGAAATTCTTTTATATAACTTTCATAGATTTTTTCAATGCTCCCCTCTGATATCTCGATTTCATTTAATTTATCTAACGAATAATTTTCAAATACTTTTTTCATATTTATTCTCCTCGTAAAATATCTTAATATCACTTAGTATATTTATATATATTATAACATTCTGATTCAATAATATATATATTCAATTATAACTTTACAGTATTATTACTAAATCATTATAATTGCATTAAAAAAGATAACTTCAATTTTGAAATTATCTTTTATTCTATTATATTACAAAAAGCTAGACATATACAAAAAACACCATACGCTAATGATTCAGAATATAGTGTTCTGTAATAGTTAAAATTCCATAGTTTTTGCAACAACATTTTCAATTGTATTAAGTTCATTTTTTAACTGATCGTGTTCACCAGTCTCTTTTCGCTCAAACTCTAATAGAATAAATCCACTCGCGCTACATTGATTTTGAACTTCATGTAAACCTAATCTCGTTTTAATAATACACCCATGTTTAGTTAATAATTCTTGCACCTTAACTGCAGATTCTTCTCGATTTTGAATTTCAATTCCCATAACCGTACGCATATTTACCTCCTTGAAATTATCAATGAATTAATAGACATTACATATATTCCCAATTTGCCATTCCTTAATCATTTTTATATACTCATATTAATATTTTCAAATATTTTAGTTGAAGTTATATAGTTATTTTCTTTGGCCTTTTTCGAATAGGCATCAATTGATTTTATATCTTTAGCACCATGATGCATTGTTGCAGGACCTTTTATACAACCACCTTTACATGCCATACCTTCAATGAAATCAGCGTTTAATCTATTAAATTTTAATAGTTTTAGCGCTTTATCACATTCATTTATACCATCACATGTTTCAATTGTGACATCATCAATACCTTTATCATCTAAAAAGTTTTTAATTGCCAAAGTAACACCACCAGTTGCAGCAAATTTTCTACCAAAATATGAGGCATTATTAAGTGGCATTGCATCATGATTTTCTAAATCAATATCTTTAGCATCAATCATTGCAGCCAACTCTTCAAAAGTCAAAACATAATCTACATCCTCAACTCTAAGCTTCTCACTTTTTTTAGCTATACATGGTCCAACAAATACAATTTTTGCATTCTTATCAATTTTTTTTATTAGCCTTGCCGTGGCAACCATAGGAGAAACAGTTGATGATATTGAATCTTTAAGCTCTGGATACTTCAAATATATATAATTAACAAATCCCGGACAACATGATGACGTTAATACTTTTTTTTCTGATTTAAATTCTAAAAGTTCTGTAGCTTCATGATTTATAATTAAATCCGCACCAAGCGCAACTTCAATTACATCTCTAAACCCTAATGATTTAATCCCACTAATTACTTTTCCTAACTCCACATAATCAAATTGAGTAGCAAATGAAGGTGCCAAAATAGCATACATATCATTATTTTCTTTCATTAAATCATTTATAACTGAAACTATTTCTGATTTTTCTTGCATTGCACCAAAAGGACATTGATAAACACAAGCTCCACATGAGATACATTTTTTGTAATCAATTACAGCTTTTTTATTTTCATCTATTTTAATGGCATTAGTTGGACAACCCCTTTTACAAGGTCTCATTACATCTGCTATAGCACCATATGGGCATGCTGATTTACATTTACCACATTCAATACATTTGCTCTGATCAATGACAGCCTTTGAATTAACCATTTGAATGGCATCAACCGGACAACTTTTTATACATCTATTAGCAAGACAACCTCTACATGTTTCAGTTACAACAAATCTATATACCAAACATTTATCACATGCTGAATCTAGAACCTCAACAATTTGTGATTTAATATTATTGCCACCAATTGCCATTTGAACTCTTTCCACAGTTACTGCTCTTTCATGGTAAATACAACACCTATATCTCGCTTTAGGACCAGGATTAACTTTTGAAGGAATACCTAGAATATCTTCTTCTAGCGTTTTATTAAATGCTGAAAATGCAACTTCTCTTAATACTTCACTTTTTATTTTCTGTACTTCATTATCATAAATTCTCATAATATCACCTATCAGTATATTGTAAAATAACAATTTTACCCATTATTTTTAGCTCTTCAATTAAATCCCTTACAACATTTATTTTTATACTAAGCTCCTCAGGAAAATCAGGATTTTGATGAGCAGGATTAATTGCATGTCCAACTGAAAAATATATATGTGTTGAATCTTCAATAAAATATTTTAACAACTTTGAAACCGCATCTTCTTTTGTTAACACAAAATCCACACAGTTTTTATTTATTTCTCTTAATCTATCTAATACCATTTTTAATGTTAATACACCTTCTGTAACTAAATCTATGCCTTTAATGATTGCCATTGGTGGAATATTAGGGTCAATATAAGAAATATCAGTTATAATTTCTCTATTTAATTCCCGCGATACGATATTTGCAGCTGTTCCACCACACACTATTTTTTTACCTTCTTCTCTCATAAAATTTTTTATTAAATCATGATCTAGAGTTTCATCTTCTGGTGGACCTGTAAAGAGATGAATTTTTTGTGGCAATTTAATCTTAACAGTTACTGCTGTCGTATCATCACCTGGTTTCTCATCATAAAGTCTATTACAACTCTCAATTAGTCTTCTATTTAAATTAGCTGCAGAATTCAATCGTTGCTTCACTAAAAATTCTGCAACATGAACCCATTCCCAACCATGATTTAAAAATCTGCCAACGCCTGCGTGAATAACTCCATCAGAACACAAAGTTAATTCGTCACCTACTTTTAAATCTATTTCAGATATTAATACTTTTTTCCCAGAAGAATAAAAAACTTCTTTAGATAATTCTACAATTTTATGGTCTCTTACTACAAATGTAGGCGGATTATCAAATTCAATTATCCTACATTTTAATTGATTATCAATTTCTAATATACTAAATGTTGAATAAGCAAGCTGCCTTATACTACAAACAGGTAATGTATTTGTAATGGTATCTATCGTCTCTTTAAGATTGGCTCCTTTTTCTAACATTGTTATCATAATTTTACTTGTAAGTGTCGCTAAAATATTTGCTTTAACACCACTTCCAAGTCCATCTGCTAATACAATGATTGTTTTATCTTTAGTTTTAACTATCTCAACTTTATCTCCACATAATTCTTCACCATATTTATTTAATGAATGATAAGATAGATCTATATAAACTAGGTCATTATTCATTTAATAATCCCCCTCGCTTAAAACAATTTCTTTAAGCTTGTTTAAACCAAGTTTTGTTTCTGCCGTTGTTTCGCCTAATAGGCTAGCAATTTCTTGTGCAACACGCATTTGATTATTAATAACTTCTTGGCAAGTTTCAATTGTTCTTTCTTTAACGCGCATAAGTTCTTCCCTATTATTTTCAGCATCTGTTATATCTGTAAATATACCTACAAATACCACCCCATCATGAATTTTTATCAAATTTACATAAAAGGTACGATTAACCGACTCAATGTAACATTTTCTGCTTATTTTAGCTGTTAATGGTGTATTTATTTCTTCAAATATTTCAGTGTTTATAACAGTTGAAATTGGCCATTCTTTCAATTTAGTTTTTTCTTTATTAAAAATTTCATTAAAAGCAGCATTCGTATCTTGTATTCTTAATTCTTCATCAAGTATGCATATTAAATTCGGGCTATTATCAAAAATAGTATTTTGAAGACTCTCTACTTTATGTTTTAGTCTATCTAAACATAATTCCATATCAGAATAACCCATTGTAACTGCTACTGCCTTATCATAACAAGTCGAATAACCACATGCGCCACAGTTAATTTGATCTCGCTGAGAGTATTTTCCCATATCTAGAAGTACGCTTGCAACATGATCCTCATTTACTGGAATTTTATTTATAGATTTATCCGTAAATATTCGATCTGTTAAAATATGATTGTTTACTTCAGTTAACAGACAATTTTCCGGATTTTTTTCATCAACATAATTATTTAAATTGCTAATTCGCTTAAAGATATTTGGAGCAGTTAATGGAATTTCTGGTCCGTTTAGACAACTACCCAAACAAATATTAACCTCTGCACAATAGCCCTCAATATCTCCATTTTCTATAGCTTTTAAAAATTCTTTACATGCTTCTATTCCATTAATATGAACATATTTATAATTTGAATTCACTCTTGTTTTCATATCTTTATTCCAAAGGCTTCCACCTACTGGATAAGCTTTACTTCTTTTATCAACCGGTGCATCAAAACCACTACTTTCAAGATCTTTTAATATGATTTCTCTTTCCTTAAACCAAATTTCTAATTCTCTAAATGTAATAACTGCATCAATTGCATTATCAATTTCTTTAGCTTCAGCTTTTTTAGCAACACATGGTCCAATAAAAACGGTATAAGCGTCATCACCATATCTATCTTTTAAATATTTCCCATGGGCAATCATTGGCGAAACAACAGGTATAACATAATCTATCAATTTTGGAAAATAATTTTCTATATAATAATTACTCGATGGACAGCAACTTGTAATTATATTTTTCATTTTGTTTGATTCAATAATTTTTTCATAACGTTTTGATACAATTTCTGCACCGCGAGCAGTTTCTTCTACATATTCAAAACCGATTAATCTAAGCGCTGTTGCCATTTGTGAAGGATTTTTCATTTCAAATAAGCCCGCATAGGATGGTGCAATGGATACAATTACTTTCTTACCTGCTAAAATTGCATTTTTAACTCTTTGTATATCTTGATGAATTGAAAGTGCTTTCTGTTCGCAATGTGTCAAACACAAACCACATTTTATACATAAATCATCAATTATATGTCGCTTGTTATTAACAAAAGCAATTGCTTTTGTTGGACATACTCTTAAACATTTAAAACATTCATCACATTTATCTGAATCAAATTCTATAAACTTCATAAACATTTCTCCTTAACAATTTTTTCCATAATCATATTAACACCTTGAGGTGACATAGAAATAATTTCATCATTATCAATTTCTACTGAAACAGCTGCTGAGCATTTAGCTAAACAAAATGATGATTTAAGCACAATTTTTTCCTCCAAATTATGTTCAGATATATAGTTTTCAATATTTTTAATAACCTCATAGGAACCTTTCAAATGACACGCACTACCAATACAAACTTTAATTTCCATTTAATTTTCTCCTTTGTTTTTCACTAAATATATTTACTTACAGCCCTTCAATTACACTTATTACTATTGAAAAAAACTTGCTTTATAAACCATTATTTTAGTTAATTCTTTTAATGTATCTTTTATGCAAGTTAATAATATCACAAACTTTTATTATTGCAACCTATTTTTGTTGATTATTATCTTAATATAATGTCATAAATACATGTGTTTATTTTTTTCTTGTAACATCTATACATTAAAATTTTTATTTCTAATAAAATCTTAATTTTTATTACATTTTCGTAATATTTCAAAATATAATATAATACAAAAACTA
>JAUCFZ010000207.1 GCA_030377915.1 Clostridiaceae bacterium HSG29 | reverse complement strand
AATTACTTTATGAATATTATGGAGAGTGATTATATGAAAAAAAATACTATAGCTTTAATTATATTTTTAAGTTTTTATATATTTGTTTTTAGTTTTAGTTTTGCAGATAGCAATGTAAATTTGGTTGTTAATGGAAAAGATATTACTGATTTATCAAATCCTATAATAAAAAATGATAGAACTTTAATTCCAATAAGATTTGTATCTGAAGAGCTTGGCGCAGAAGTTACATGGAATAATGATGACAGAACTGTATTAATTAAAAAGAATGATGAAAGCATCTTATTAAAGATAGATAGTAAAATAGTAAATTATAATAATAATGACTTTTATCAAATAAGTGATGTAGCTCCAATAATAATAAATGACAGGACATATGTACCAGTACGATTAGTAAGTAATGGTCTTGGCGCTTATATTGATTGGGATAATGATACTCGTACAGTAGTAGTAGATTCATCAAAAGAATCTGAAGTTAAACCATTTTATGAAATAAGTTTTACTGAAACAAATAAATTAATATACGCTTCAGGTGAAAAAGATATATTAGTAACTATTCCAAAAGAATATCAAAATGAAAATTATAATTTAAAACTATTTTTATTTGATAAAGATGCTTATTCAGGATATATAGTTTCAAAGGAAAAAGCTACTAAAAACATTTTAAAATATAATCCTAAAGTAGACGATAATGGTGAGAAGATATTTATAGTAGGGCTTTTCGATAATGATAATAATTGGATTATGGGAGATATAAAAAAAGCATTTATTAATGTAGTTCCAAAAATTAGTGGAACAGTTGATAATAATTACTCAATTACTCCTGAAATTAATTTTTTAGCAAAATATATTGATTATGAAATTAAGAATTTAAATACAGGAAACGTAACTACAATAGAAAAAAGAGATCCATATGATAAATATAAATTCACACCAAGTGGAGTTGGTGAAATTAATTATGCTATTACTATTAAAGCATCAGATTTTAGTGGGAATGAATATATAAGTGAAGAAATTATATTCCAAACTTATTTATCAAAAGAATTAGAACTTGTAGGAATTAATAATAATATGACTGTTTCAAAATCTGACAATTTGCTTGCGAAAAGAAATTTTGATGTACTTGAAACTACATATTATATTAAAGATGAAAAAACAGGTGTTGAAGAAATATTAGCTAAAATTCCATATGGTTCATATGAATGGAAACCAACAGAAGAAGATGAAGGAAATAAACTATTAAAAGTAAGTGTGATAGATACAAGTGGAGTTAGACGTGATAGTGATTATATTAAAGTAAAAGTAGATTTTTCACCGTATTTAAAAATAAAAGGAATAGGACCTAAACAGGTAGTTAGTAAAGAGATAAATATTTCAAGTGAATCAAATGTAAAACTTGATAATTTATATTTTATACTAGAAAATAATGATAGTGATAATAAAAGAACTTTATCAAGTGGGATTATAGATGGAAGCTATATGTATATTCCAAACGAGAAAGATGAAGGAAACGTTTCAATAACAGCATATGGAGTTTATAAAGGCGAAACAATAAAATCGGAGACAGTAGATTTTAAAGTGTATTTTGGTGAAACATATGGGCCTAAACCAATAATTGAAAAAGATAAATTTTTGGAATTTGTTTCAAAAATGGCAGTCGAATCATATGAAAAAACTGATATGTCAGCTGCACTTCAAACTGCTCAAGCAATTTTAGAATCAGGTTGGGGACAAAGTGTACCGGTTGATAAATACTCAAATAAATTTTCAAACAATCTATTTGGAATAAAAGGAACAGGCACGGATGGATCAGTAATATCAAATACATGGGAAGTATATAATGGAGTAGTATATAGAATTGATGATTATTTCAGAGCATATAATAATGCTGATGAAAGTTGGAAAGACCATAAAAGAATTTTACTTGAATTATCAAGATATCAAATATTTAGAGATGTAATGTATAATGATACACTTGGAGCATGGTCAATTCGAAGAGCGGGTTATGCAACAGATCCTAAATATCCAATAAAACTTATGGATATAATTGAAAGGTATAATTTAAAAGAACTTGATAAAGTTGATTTATAATATAAATATTAAATATTCTCTTTGACAGTTGACGAACAGAAAAATCGTGATAACCCTTGTAAATTAAAGGTTTATTACGATTTTATTTTTTCGAAAAAGTGCGTAACTTTTTTATATGTATTAACACAAATACAAGTATAAATAGTTTTTCAAATTATTCATTTGTTAAATGTCAAATATCCGTGCATATAAAGCGAAAAAATGA
>JAUCFZ010000206.1 GCA_030377915.1 Clostridiaceae bacterium HSG29 | reverse complement strand
GATATTGCCTAATAAATTATATGATTTGATGTATATATCAGGTAGACTTGAGTTTGTAAAAAATTTAGAAAAGAAAATAATTCACTTTAAGCCTTTTATTTTAGATGCTATGTACGCTTATATCTTAAAATTAGAACAAAATAGAATAAATGAGTATATCAATAAAAAAGAAAAGTATATCACACCTTTAACAATAGAAGTAAATAATAAAAAATATCATATAGGATTTTTATTTGGAGAAAATTATGTTAGTGAATTAGGAAATATTTTATCTGAAAGACATTCTGAATATGATGCCATTGGAATAATAAATATGGATTACTCTATTAGTCTTAGGACGACTAAAGATGATGTAGATGTGTCAATATTAGCAAAAGGATTTGGTGGTGGTGGACATCCACAAGCGTCTGGGATGGGTCTTGATAAAAATTTAATACTAAAAATTATAAAGGAGATGAATAAATGAAAATAACAAATGTAAAGGTTTATGATTTAGAAGAAAGTATGAAAGCTAGTAAATATCCTATGGCAATATCAACAAAAGAATGCAATAGTAATATAACAAAAACTATATTAGCATTAGGAAGTTCTGAAAAAGGAAGTGGACACGATCAATTTTTAACTGGAATAAGGGTTGCTTTTGACTTGACATTTTCTAACAAGGCTTGGGTAGAATTAGAAAGATATAGATTTGTAGAATTTGTATCTAGTCAATCTACAATGCACCGAATTTCTAAATTTAATTTAGAAAAACAATATAATAAATATGTGGATAAAAGAATTATAAATATAATGGAAGAGTTAAAAGATAAATACAATAAAACTGAAACAAAAGAAGATTATTTAAAATTGTTATATTCAAACCCTGCTGGATTTGAACTAACAGCGAGATTAACTACGAACTACAGAGCATTAAAAACGGTTTATTCACAAAGAAAAACACATAGACTTCCTGAATGGCGAGAGGTTTGTAAATGGATTGAGACATTGCCATTTTTTAAAGAATTAGTAAATATACCAGAGGAGGAAATATGAAAATAGAGAATAATTTTGGCTTACTAACTTTTAAATTAGATACTATCAATGAATTAGACATTATACAACTTTTACGTATAGGATTTGACGTTGTGTCCTATAAGCCTAAGCTATATTCACATATTAATGATTACAAAACATCTGATTATTACAAATATTTTACTAGATTAGAGGATGAATATTTAAATAATATCAATAGAAATATGGTAAAAAATACAATCAGTATGGTGAAAGGTGTGGGGGAGGATGTAGGCAAAGAAAGTCTACAATATCTATTCCCTAAAATTATAATATGCGATACTGTATTAATTATAAATAAGGAGAAATTAGAGGATTTGTATAATATAAATAAAAGAACAAAACGACTCAAAGAGTTTAGGATTAATAAATTACTTGTTAAATTATATAAAAAATATAAAAAGGAGTTGATTTAATGGAAATAAAAATAGTAAATAATAAAATTGAAATTTGGGAAACTAACCGCAAAAAAAATGAATTATTATATGAAGACGATAAATGTTTGAATAATTATAAACGAAAAGATTTAGCAAATTTTGAATTATTATTAAGAGAGTATAATCAAACTGAAGAAGCTGATAAAATTAAAATGTTTTTAAGTAAAATAATTAGATTAAATAGTATACCTAATTTAATTCCTACAAGCAATGATGTCTCAAGTGTTAGATTGTCACATTTAAAAGATGTAATAAAAGAACATACAGAAAAGGATGCTTTAAATTTAAATCCAGATTTTCAAAGGAATCACGTTTGGACAACTGATCAAAGAATTAAATATATTGAGTTTATATTGCAAGGGGGTAAAACCTCTCCAATATGGTTTAACCACGAAGGATGGATGACAACTTTTGAAGGCGAAATGGTTATCGTAGATGGTAAACAACGATTAACGTCCTTATTAATGTTTTTAGATAATAAAATACCTATATTTAAAGAATTGGATAAGGAAAATATTGGATATTATGCAAAACATTTTGATAATTTAAGTACAACAGTCACTTTAGGAGTAAATAACTTACCAAATAAAAAGTTGGTATTAGAATGGTATTATCAATTAAATAGCGGATATATCCAACATACAGATGAGGAATTGAACAAAGTTAAACAAATGATTGATAAGTATGGTGATGTTTAATGGGAAGAAAAGCTAAGTATTTAGATTTAATTAGTAAAAGATTATATAATAGAAAATCAATTGATTATGGAAAATATAAAATAATAGATTTTGATACATTTAAAGGTAAAACAAATGTAGAATATTACAAATGTAAATTT
>JAUCFZ010000205.1 GCA_030377915.1 Clostridiaceae bacterium HSG29 | reverse complement strand
AACTGAATATTGTGGGTTAACATATACAGTAGGTAAACTTGCAACTATTGATACGAATATAATTTTTAATGGAGAGAAGGTATCTTAATAATGATAAATGAAAACAAAGTGCAGGAATTTTATAAAATTTTATTTGATATAATCCTATTCTTAAAATTATAAGAATATCACTATCAATTTTACTAAACCTAATAGATGATATTCTTCTTATGTAATAATCAAGTAATATTTGATTTTCAAGACACCCATACACTATTTTTCTAACTAAATTTTCATCTCTTTTATCTAAATCTTTATTTTTAAAATTGTCATTAATTACTCTATCTGATATTTGTCCGCTATTTTCTATTTTCTTTAATATTTGAAAAGAAATTTTTCTTGTATTAATTTTTTGCATAATATCTCCTCCATCATATGTATTTTACCATAATAGCAGAAATATAAAAACAAAAAAAGATGATTCTTAACGAATCATCTTTTATTAATATTTAATTTATGCAACTTCCTCTTCATCAAAGTATTCCATAGTAAATCCTGTGTAAGCGAATATTATTGAAACTATTGGATTAAGTAGATTTAAGAATGCATATGGAGCATAAGCAAATGGATGAACACCTAATGTTGCGTGCATATAAGCACCACATGAGTTCCAAGGAACTAATGCTGATGTTAATGTTCCACCATCTTCTAAAACTCTAGATAAGTTCTTAGGCTTTAAACCTCTTTTAGCATATTCTTCTTTAAACATTTTTCCTGGAAGTACTATTGCTAAATATTGATCTCCAGCAGTTAAGTTCATGAATATTTCAGTTAATATTGTTGCTACTACTAAACTACCAGTACTCTTAGCTGCTTTAGCCATTGCGCCTACTATTGCCTCTAAGAATCCACCTTTATCCATAATTCCACCAAATACCATAGCACATAATATCAACGATACAGTCCACATCATACTATCCATACCGCCACCATTAACTAATTCATTTACCATTTCAAATCCTGTATCAATTTCAAATCCATAATGAGCTGCACCAAGAACGTCGCCCATTCCTGCACCTTGGAATACCATTGCCCAAATTCCACCTAATAAAGCTCCACCAAATAATCCTGGGATTGCTGGTGTTTTTAAAGCTACCATTGTAATTACAATAACTGGTGGTAATAACAATAATATACTAATATTAAATGATCCTGTTAATGCGCCATTAATTGCATTAATTTGATTCATATCTAATGCTTTTCCAGCGTATTTCATACCAATAATAGCAAATAATACTAACGAAATAATATAACTTACACCTGTTGTATAAATCATATGTCTAATATGATCAAATAATGTAGCTCCTGATACAGCTGGTGCTAAGTTTGTAGTATCAGATAATGGAGACATTTTATCACCAAAATAAGCTCCTGAAACAACACAACCTGCAATAATTGGTGGAGCAATTCCTAATCCTTGACCAACACCCATTAATGCAATACCAATTGTTGCTGCAGTAGTCCAAGAACTACCTGTAGCTAATGAAACAATTGAAGTAATTATTAATGTAGCAACCAAGAAAATTCCTGGAGATAAAACTTGAAGCCCATAATAAATCATTGCTGGAACAATTCCAGCTGCTTTCCAAGTACCTACAACCATACCTATAATCATTAAAACAATAATTGCACCCATTGCAGAACTAATAGTTTCTACAGCGCCTTCTAATAATTCTGACCATTTCCAACCGTTAGTTACTGATACAATTGAAGCAACTGTTGCAGCAAGTAATAATGGAATATGAACATCTGCACCCCATAAATTCATACCAGATGCTATAGCCGCAATTAAGAATATCATTATAGCAATTGCTTGACCTAAACTACCTTTTTTTCCGTTTGACATTTTTTCCCCCTTTATAAAATAAATAATTCCTTATCTACATTCTATTTATTCAGTACAAAAAAAATCAATAAAAATTAATTTTTTTTAATATTTATTGATTTTTTGTAATATTATTCAGTTCTATCGACCATCAACATTAAATTAGAGAGAAAATTAGCAACATTTATTTTACCGCCTTTATCTCGTTTTTTTCTTAAAAAATCCATTTCCAATTTAATATTTTGAAAATCATATAAACTACTAGAATATCTAGTAAATTTAACATTTAAATTGTCTTCAATTCCAAGAGCGGCTATATTTGAAAGACCTTTTGAAATTGCTCTTCTTATCCGCTGTTTTACAGCTGTTGGATTCGAAAACACATTGTACATCTCACTAATTGGAAAATCACATAAATTTTCAGTTCTAATTTTAATGCAAATTTTTATTATTTCATCAGAACCTTTTTCACCTGCTA
>JAUCFZ010000204.1 GCA_030377915.1 Clostridiaceae bacterium HSG29 | reverse complement strand
TTGTGGTTTAAGAAATGGTGAAATAATGGGGTTAGAGTGGAAAGATTTTGATTTTAATAATAATATATTTGAGGTGAAACGTGCTAGTCAATATATTAGCAATGAAGGGATAATAACAAAAATGCCTAAAAATCAAACTTCAATTAGAAAAATACATTTTAATGATTCTTTAAAAGAATTACTTATGGAACATAAGATTAATAATAAAGAATTAGCAGAAACAATTCCTAATTGGATAGAAACGGATAGAGTTTTTACTACAAATAAAGGTGGAGCAATATTTCCAGATACTATTTCAAAATGGTTTGCAAAATTTTTAAAAAGAAATAATTTTTCTAATAAAATAACATTTCATGGACTTAGGCATACATCAGCCACTATTATGATATATAACGAAATTGATATTCAAACAATTGCAACTCGGCTTGGACATGCTGATCCGACAACTACTTTAAAGATATATAGTCACCAAATAAAAAAAGCAGATAAAACAGCTGCCGATAAAATATTTGATACTTTGAAATAAATATGAGAAATTGAAAATTCACCACTAAAATAGTTGGTCTTTCGCCATTTATTTGTAAAAAATTAAAAGTTGATGAGAAAGTAAAATTGATAGACAATAGAAAAAAATTTCTCTTGTCTGATTTTATCAGGGAGGAGGTTGATAATTATGTATATTGTTATTAGTTTAAGCACTATTGCTTCTGAATAACAATTACTGAAAATATTTACAGCTAATAAAAAAAGCTAATTCACAAAGTGAACAGCTTTTAAAAAAAATAATCATCTACTAACGCATTAGGTTAGCTTAGTTGGATTCCCTCACATTGCACTGTGAGGTTTTTTAATAATGTGAGTATATCATTGAAAAAATATATAGTCATCAAATAAAAAAGGCAGTAATATATTTACAAATACTATATTACTGCCTTTTTTAATGGTATTTTTTTAAAATTATATAAACATATATCGTCAATTTATTGAATATTATTTTCACTATATTCTATTATATAAATTTCATTAACTAATAATACTGCTATAGTTATTTATAAAATACCGATCAGAAATAGTTAAAATATCTTTATAGATAATATCTTTATAACGTTCTAATTCAAATATGATTCTTTTGATTAGTCCTGGTAGTTTTAATAGTCCTTTAATATATAAACTAGCAAGTAAAAGTATTAACCAAAATACAGTTTCATAAATCCAAGAATCGGTATTATTATTTTCAATAGTTACCTTTCTTTTTTCTCAATTCCATCGATGTACGCATCAATAATATTCCTAATAGTTTTTAAATCTTTATCAGTTAATTTCTTATCTGTGTGAAAAGCGATTGTTTCATCTTGTTTAAAATATTTTTGATTAGTTCTTTCAAGAAGGTAGTCAGTAGTGACTTCAAAATAATTAGCTAATTTAGTAAGAGTTTCTGTATCAGGATCTCTATGTCCTGTTTCATAGTTGCCAATTGCACGTCCACTAAGTCCCACTTTTTTTCCTAATTCATTTTGTGTTAAACCAAGTTCTTTTCTTAATTCATTAATTCTTTTCATAAGAATGTATCCCCCTTCTAATAAGTAAATTATATCACAGGATAGAACAAATAGTACGGTAGGAAGCATAAAACGCTCGATATGAAATAAAATTTCTTGACATAGAACATAGCGAAGTATATAATTCGAAATAGAAAGAACATAACGAAGCGAAGGAGGAACATAATGAAGCGTTTAAAAAAACTAAGAGAAGAAAGAAGAATAACTCAAAATGAATTAGGAGAGAAAATTGGTGTGTCAGGTAGAAGCATTGGTTTTTACGAAAATGGTACGAGAACACCAAAATTAAAAATAGCAATAAAAATTGCAAATTATTTTGAAAAAAATGTAGTTGATGTATTTTCTGAAAGTTCCAGTGAAAATGTGAAAGGAGAAAAACATGAAAAATAATGAACAAGATTTAATTATGGATCAATTCCTAAATGAAATTATTAAAGTTGCAATAAAAAGAATTAAAGAAGTAAAACCATGGGAAGACAGAAAAGAAATGGTTGCTACAGTAGATAAAAAAGGTGCTGCAAAGTATTTAAATATGTCAGAATCAACAATAGATAAATTAATTAAAAGAAATGAGATTCCATGTTTAAGACCAACTGGAGTAGGCGGAACAATATATTTTAGATATAAAACTTTAGATAATTGGATGGAAAAATTAGAGAATCAATCAACGAAGAAGGTTAAAGATTTAATTGATATGGATGATCCATTTAAATATCAAGTTAACTAATAAAACTAGAGTAATCAAACTAAACTACAGTGTAAATTTAATGGAGGAAAAAATGTCAGATAACAAGAAATATTATTACTTAAAATTGAAAGATAATTACTTTG
>JAUCFZ010000203.1 GCA_030377915.1 Clostridiaceae bacterium HSG29 | reverse complement strand
GTTGTTTTAAAAAAAATAGAAAATCAAAATAAAACACAAAGTGGAATTATACTTACTGAAAAAAATAATGAAGAAGATAATTTTGCTGAAATTGTTGCTGTAGGTGATAAAATAGAAAATAATGAAATAATTATTGGGAAAACAGTGATATATAAAAAATATAGTGAAACAGTTGTTAAAATAGAAAATGAAGAAATTTTTATAGTAGATGAAGATGATTTATTAGGAATAATTGAAAAAGGTGAGTAATCATGGCAAAAGAAATAAAATTTAATGAAGATGTTAGAAAAAAAATTGAAATTGGAGTTAATAAATTAGCAAATACTGTAAAAATTACATTAGGGCCTAAAGGAAGAAATGTTATTTTGGAAAGAAGTTATGGATCGCCATTAATAACAAATGATGGTGTTACTATTGCAAAAGAAATTGAATTAGAAGATAAATTTGAAAATTTAGGAGCTCAATTAGTAAAAGAAGTATCAATTAAAACAAATGATGTTGCTGGTGATGGAACTACAACTGCAACACTTTTAGCTCAAGCTATTGTAAGAGAAGGATTAAAAAATGTTGTTGCTGGTGCTAATCCTATGATTATGAAAAGTGGTATTCAAAAAGCAACTGCTACAGTTGTAAGCGAAATTAAGAAAATTTCAAAAGATATTAATTCAAAAGAGGATATTACTCATGTTGCAAGCATATCTGCTGCTGATGAAAATGTTGGAAAACTTATTGCAGATGCAATGGATAAAGTTGGAAAAGATGGAGTTATTACTGTTGAGGAATCAAAAACATTTACAACTGAATTAGAAGTAGTAGAAGGAATGCAATTTGATAGAGGATATATTTCGCCTTATATGGTAAGTGATGCTGAAAAAATGGAAGCAGATTTATTAAATCCTTATATTCTTATTACAGATAAAAAGATTTCAAATATTAAAGATATTTTACCAATTTTAGAAAAAATTGTTGAAGAAGGAAGAAAGCTTTTAATAATTGCTGAGGATGTTGAAGGTGAAGCGTTAGCAACTTTGGTAGTTAATAAATTAAGAGGAACTTTTGATGTTATTGCTGTAAAAGCTCCAGGATTTGGTGATAGAAGAAAAGCTATTTTAGAGGATATTGCAATATTAACTAATGGACAAGTTGTTGCTGAAGAATTAGGGATGAAACTAGAAGAAACTACATTAGATATGCTTGGTGAAGCTAAAAGAGTAAATATCAATAGTGATAATACAGTTATAATTGATGGTGAAGGAAATAAAGAAAGAATCGATAATAGAATTAATCAAATAAAAATTCAAAAGGAAACAACTGAATCTTCTTTTGATTTAGATAAACTTGATGAAAGATTAGCTAAGCTTTCAGGTGGCGTTGCAGTAATAAAAGTTGGAGCTGCAACTGAAACTGAAATGAAAGAAAAAAAATTAAGAATAGAAGATGCATTAAATGCTACAAGAGCAGCTGTTGAAGAAGGGATTGTTCCTGGTGGTGGAACAACTTTATTATTAAGTATTAAAGAACTTAATTTATTAATAGAATCTTTAAATGGTGATGAAAGAACTGGTGCAATGATAATAATGGAAGCTTTAAAAGAACCATTAAAACAAATTGCTAATAATGCAGGATTATCTGGTGAAGTAGTTGTTGAAAAAGTAATGACTAATGAAAATGGTTTTGGTTTTGATGCACTTTCAAATACTTATGTTGATTTATTTGAAGCTGGAATAGTAGATCCTACTAAAGTAACAAGATCGGCAATTGAAAATGCTGCAAGTATTGCATCGATGATTTTAACAACTGAAGCGGCAGTGGTAAGTGCTGTAGAAGAAAAAAATGATTTGGATCCAATGGGAAATATTAATCAAATGATGTAGCAATTATTAAACTACTATGGTATAATAATTTCGGAAATTAAATAATTTATAACTAGGGGTGCCTTAATAGGCTGAGATAACACCCTTGAACCTGATTCGGATAATTCCGACGTAGGAAAGTGTATGGAATTTTGGTATATACTTTTGTATATGCCTTTTTTATTGTTTAGAAAATACATTGGGAATTATACAGGTGTTAGTTTTATTTAAATATCAATGAAGTGTAATGGACTACAGAAAATAGTCCGCAGGAGTTTTTAATGTTTTAAGGAGATGATTTTTTGAGAAATGAAAATGTAAAAATGATGGTTGAAGCTGGAGTAATGATAGCTTTAGCTTATGTTTTAAGTTTAGTTAAAATTTGGCAAGCACCTATGGGTGGATCTGTAACTGCTGGAAGTATGATTCCGATTATTCTATTTGCATTAAGATGGGGTCATAAAAGAGGTGTAATGGTAGGTATGATTTATGGTGTTGTTCAGTTTATGCTTGGTCCTAAATGGTCGTATCACCCAATATCAAT
>JAUCFZ010000202.1 GCA_030377915.1 Clostridiaceae bacterium HSG29 | reverse complement strand
GATTTACCTGCTCCAGTTTCACCTGTAATAATATTTAAACCATTAGTAAAATTTATACTTTCTTCCTTTATTAAAATAAAATTTTTAATATAAATTTCTTCTATCATAATTACTCCAATAATCCTCTAAAATAGTCCATTAGTTCAATAGCATCATTTTCAGTTCTTGCAAGTAGAAATATTGTATCATCACCAGCAATTGTTCCAACAATTTTTTCATTTGCCAAAGCATCTACTGCAGCTGCTGCAGCATTAGCTGATCCTTCAAGAGTATGAAATACAACAAAATAGTGAGTATAATCTACATCAAGAACTGCATTTCTAAACATTTTCATAAATCTTTCGCTTACAAGCTGCGAACTATCACTTGATTTTGAATATTTATAATTTCCATTTGTAGATAATATTTTTACAAGTCTTAATTCCTTAATATCTCTACTAACAGTTGCTTGAGTTACATTACATCCTTTTTTCTTAAGAAGTTTTGCTAATTCTTGTTGAGTTTCTACTTCATATTCTTTAATAATTTCAATAATTTTTGAATGCCTTGAATATTTCATATTTCCCCCCTATTTTTTTATGAATTCAATTATTCTACTTGATAAAGAATCAACGTCCAAATTATTAATTTTGAAAAGTTCTGAAGTATCTCCATGTTCAACAAAATTATCCTCAAATCCTAAATTCAAAATTTTATAATCATTTCCTATATTTTGATTAACTAAGCTTCCAAAACCACCATTAATCATATTATCTTCAATTGTTATAATTGAAGTATTTTCATTAAGATCAGTTATTAATTTATTAAAATTAAACGGTTTAACAACTCTAACATTAATTAATTTTATACTAATTCCATTCTCTTTAAATAATTTATCAACTATTTCTATTGATGCTTCAACCATTTTTCCAACAGCAAGGATAACAATATCTTTACCATCTCTTAAAATTTCATAATTTGTAATTAAATTTAGAGATTCATTTATTTTTGCTACTTTTCCTCTTGGATATCTTATTGCAATAGGTCCTTCATTATATGTTGATGCAAAATTAATCATTCTTTTTAGTTCAAACCCATCTTTAGGTGCCATTATCATCATATTTGGAATTGAAGAAAGATATGAAATATCAAATAATCCATGATGTGTTTCACCATCTTCACCAACAATACCAGCCCTGTCAATGCAAAAAACAACAGGCAATTCTTGTATACATACATCATGTAATATTTGATCATATGCACGTTGTAAAAAAGTTGAATATATCGTAACAAAAGGTTTCTTATTTGATATTGCTAAACCTGCAGCCATTGTTACTGCATTTTGCTCCGCAATTCCAACATCTATAAATCGTTCTGGAATTTCATCTCTAAATTTATTTAATCCTGTACCATCACTCATTGCAGCAGTTATTGCAAATATTTTATCATTTCCCTTAGCAAGTTCAACAATTTTTTCTCCAAAAACACTTGAATAAGTAAGTTTTTTTGATTTATTTTCCTCGTTACCATTTAAACTAAATTTTCCCACCCCATGAAATTTTGAAGGATTTCTTTCTGCAGGTGCATAACCTTTTCCTTTTTTAGTAATTGCATGAACAATTACTGGGCCATCTGTATTTTTAGCTTTTTCAAATACATTTACAAGATTTTCAATATCATGACCATCCACTGGACCATAATAAGTAAATCCCATCTCTTCAAAAATCATATTTGGTAAAATAAAATATTTTAAACTATTTTTTAATTTTGAAACTTTAATTTCTATTTTATTGCCAAATTTAGGTATTTTTTTAATAATTCTTTTTGTATCCTTTTTAACATTTCCATATACAGCTGAAGTTCTTAAATTTGAAAGACTTTTAGAAATTGCTCCTACATTTTTACTTATAGACATACCATTATCATTTAAAACAATAATAATTTTTTCTTGAGACTGTCCTAAATAATTAATTGCTTCAAAAGCCATTCCACTTGACATTGAACCGTCTCCAATAACAGGTATTATATCATAATCAGCTTTATCAAAATCTCTTGCTTTAGCCATTCCAATTGCCGATGATATTGATGTAGAACTATGTCCTGCTTGAAAAATATCATGTTCACTTTCTTTTCTTTTTATAAATCCACTCATACCATTTAATTTTCTTAAATCTTCAAATCCATTTTTTCTTCCAGTTAATACTTTATGAGGATAACATTGATGTCCAACATCCCAAATTATTTTATCAACAGGAGAATTAAAAACATAATGAAGAGCTATAGTAAGTTCTACCACTCCTAAATTAGAAGATAAATGCCCTCCAGTATTTGAAACATTATGTAATAAAAAGTCTCTTAATTCTATTCCTAATCTATTTAATTCCTTATATGATTTATTTTTAATATCCTTTGGACAATTTACTT